>NZ_JAWLCI010000016.1:0-46736 GCF_041687215.1 Mariniphaga sp. | reverse complement strand
AAGTTGTTTCAACGAACTTTCGGCCATCATTAAAATTGGGTCGGTTCCTTTGTTTCTTAGGATAACCTCTGCAATTAAGTTGATATCAGGATCGAGAACATCCATAAACCAACGCACAATATTTGTCGAAAATTTCTCTTTGCTGAATGTTAAACTTGTTTCATTCAAAGTAAATTTTAAAATGGAAGCATTCATCAATTTTAAAAACTCAGAGTCGCTGTATTGATTCAGATTTAACTCCTTTTTTAGTTTCATAAGGAATTCTCTGAATTCAATAATCCATTTCGTGTTAACCGGTTCCTGTGCAGTAAGAAGCTCATCAAAAGTTTCAGTGCCGAGATTATTTACAATTCGCTGAATGGCCTGTTCCCTGTTTCGGTGCCTGAACAGAACTTCGGATAAGCCCTCCTGATTCCGTTGTAAAATCCGTTTGACCAGCTCGTCAAATGTTAAAAACTTTTCCATTGCAAACGGGAAATAGCCTTTGAGAAGAAATATTTCCAGCGACTGAATTAAAAAGTTATCCGGTTTTTGCCCTTCAGATGCAATGCCTTTGCCGTTTAATTTCTGGCCGATGTTAAAGGTCAAAGCATTTTCCAAAGATTCCCGAATTCTTGCTGCCAGATTTACCGGCAGTTCTTTTTCTGAAATCGTTCCAATATTTATTTCCAGTTTCGACAACTCAATACGAACTTCGGAAGGTAATTTTTTGGCAACAGCTTTTTCAAGTTCCGGCAAAATCTGCGAATCAAAAATGGACTCAATCAATTCATTCCCGCGCCTTGCAGAATCCTTTGTCTCATATTCAAAATTGAATGAGGAAGAATGAATAATATTTTGAGCCGTTGCCATTATTTCCTGTTTTGTTTTAGTTTCATTAATTCCTGATACACTTCAAAAGCTGCCTTTTTCAAACTATCCGAAGGTTCTTCAAAATTCTGTTGTCCGGCTTTCAGTTTTTCCCACGCGTGGTATTTTTTTTCAAATGACTTCATTTCATTTACATTCAGCCACAAAATTTCATTGCTCAAATGTGCCGGGATTCTTTCCAAAAAAACATCTTTGACATATTCTCTGAATCTTTCTTCCTGGAACCGGGCAGGCCAGTCGGGAAGTAATAGGGAAACCTGTAGGTCGAAAAAATCTTCACTGACAATTTCTCCGGAAAAAAGTTTTCGCTGAAAGACCAGCCGGCGTTGTCCGAAATTCCTGTTCCTGGCTTCCATACTTCCTTTCAGGCGAATTTTTTCCACCTCCCGGAGACGCAATCTGCCATTCGTCTCTTTCGAATTATCAAAAAGTTGAATCAGTCCATTTACCTGTTTGAGCAGGTCGCTAAAATATTCTGCTTTTGAATCAATTGATGCTATAATAAGTCCTTTGTCATTTTTAAACACCCATTTTCCGCCTTCCGGATGCCATGAATTTTCAGACATTCCATCTCTAAAAAATGCTGCAACCCTGTTGTTTCTTTCGGCTTCCGTCAGGCACCACGACTCATTTTCTGAAGTTTGAACCAAAGGATTTCCGTATTCATCCAGGAAACAAAATCCGTAATACCCGCTCACTAAAAAATCGTTTAGCTGAATGTGATCAACCAGATAGAAACCTTCTGATTGATTGTTCTTTTCAGCAAAAAAGTCAATAATCTCGAAAATGTTTTGAACGGCATTTTCTTCGTCAGAACATTCGAATAAACTCACCCATTTATTCGGTTCCCTCTGAAAAATAACCCGGACATTTTCTGAATCAGATTCAGATTTGGATAGACGGTAATTTTCAACATTCAGGGTCTCTTTAAACAACTTTTTATTTCCAATCTCGCCAAACATGGCATTGGGAATATTTCCTGTTGCCGGTTTGGTTTTCCATGTATTTATTTCACTGGTATGAAGCGGTCGGTAGGCTGTTTCAAGGTCTTTTTTTACCTCGAAGATTTCTTCCTTGTACTTCGATAAATCCGAATCTAATCCGCCAAAATCCGGTATCAGCGATTTTTTTCCTGTAGATGGAATTCCGGTTTTTGCCAGAATAATCTGCTCCAAACCGGAAGGATTCCTCACCACATCTTCCTCATTTTGAAGAAATAATGACTCCCCTTTTGTTCTGTTGTAACTCAAATTTTCCAACTGTTTTAAAAACTCAGACTTTTGCCGGAGCACAATCCGGTGAAATTCATTTTCTGTTTTTATCAGGTTTAAACGCAGAGAAATTTGCCAGGGAATATCGTTCAAATCTTCTCCGAACCGTGCCAGCAGGTGATCGTAAATCCGGTTCTTCCGGTCGTAAAAAACATGTTCAGGTTCAAATTCCGATTCGGGAAACAACTCATTTTCAGCCAAAAGATTTTCCACACCTGGAACTGAGCTCAATCGTTGGGAAAAGTATGTTTTCTGTTGGCCGTTTTCAAAATCGATGTTAAAAAACTCATTCAGGTTTCCGAGTTGCGAAAGATGATTGGCAAGATGTTGTTCGGCCAGCATCAGATATGCTTTTAGCTGATTTGCTTTGGCATGCCGCTCAACGGGTTCATTTTTCGAAATTCCTTCTTCTCCTATTCCGTAAATTACCGGAAAATGTTTTTGCACAGAAAAATACCGGCTCAGGTTTCGGGATTTTCCGTTTAGTTTTTTTCGAAAAAAATCCTCTCCGGAAATTTCCAAAGAATATCCTCTGAACTTTTTCGCCCAGGTTTCCAAAAACAAATGATTTATTTTCTGCTTATTTACAGACGAATGCCTTTTTTGTTTCACAAACACGTTCATGTTGGAATAAATGGAGTCAAACCGTTTTTCAGCACTGCTTTCCGAATCGTCATCCACCAGCAGATGAAAAAATTTGCCTTTCCCCGCAAAAATTTTCGGCAGTTTATTTCCTTCGTAATCAATGCAATAAACTTTGCATTGGTTAATTCCTTCAACTTTTGAAATTAACTTTTGAAGTTCATCAACCTGAATTACATTGAGCCTTTTATTCGGAATTTCGCCTTTTATAAACCCTCTTTTTAAACGCGGCCCGGCAAAAATTTCCTCCATACTCATTTCTTCTTCAACCATTTCGGTGTAGCTAGATGATTGCACCGGGCAATAAACGTATTCGAACAATTTCAGAAAGACACCGGCCAGGGTTTCATCCAAATTTGCATTTTCGTTGATGTGGATATCAAATTCAATCTGAATAAACTGCGGTTCCAGTATTTTTGCCGCTACAAATTTTTCTCCCAGGTTCCGGTTTTCATTTAAAAACGTGTTGACTTCGTTAAAAAACGAGTCCCTTCTTTCGGAGTCAGATTTGAAAATATTCAGAAAACTTAGCCGGGGCAAAATTTCAACTTCATTTAAACCTCTTAATTCTTCCTGATAACCTTTGTCCCCTTTGGTCGTAATCCACACATTTTGAATTTCTTCGAAATGATCGATTATCATTTTCCGGTAATCCTGAATGGTAACCGGATGTGAACTAAAAATGGCAGAAGGGGAGAAAAAGGCATTGCGTTTTGCATCAACCGGCAATTTTTCGCCGGGAATCAGAAGATCGTTAACCGGCAAAGACGTACGGTAGGCAATATCGGTGAGGGCATAACACAACTGTTCCAGTATGGTAACGCCAGGGTCGTGTGAGTTGTAATCCGTCCAAACGTCGCCACTCAGCTTCTGAATGTATTCCAGGCCTCTTTCGCGCAGTTCTGAAAAATCCAGACTCACGCTTTCAACTTCATTTCCTGAGAAACTGGCAGATTGTTTCATTGTTTGTTTTTCTATTTTATTAAAAAGCTGTCGTTCCACAGAACCGAAACTTTATACCGTATCTTTTTCCCATCTCCGTAATTACTTTTTGTTTTTAATTGCAGATTGTATTTAAACGGATCTTTGGGTTCCCTGAATGTTTTCCACCATTTGGCCAGGTCGAAAAACTTTTTTTCGTCTTCATCAGGCTGCTCTGTAATTTGGGATGGTTTTGAAACCCACCGGATATCAATTCTATTCCACTTTTTACCGTAACAGGCGCTTGTTTTTGTAATTTTTGGACGCGAATTTCCGTAAGTGCTGATGGCAATTGCGTGCATTAAAGCATACTTTCCATCGCCCTGATCTCCTTCCGCATAGGCCATAATTTCAAAAGCGTTGCTGCCGGTTAAAGGTTTGTCGGTAAAGATATTTTGCCAGGTTCCATCGGCATCCAGTTCGCCTTCGCGGTAGTTTCCAACACGTCCTTCGGAGGAAACAATACCTTTTACATCGAGTTTTTGAGCCGGAGAGTTGGTTCCCAACCCCACTTTCCCTTCATTTTTCTGAATAAAAACCGCCGGCTGATCGGTATTTTCCTGTTCGCCTGTTTTTTGAATATAAATCCCGCCATCTTTCTTTTTCGAGACAAAAAGTGTCCAGGTGGCTTCAGAATCATCTTTATCTTCAAAAAAACTCAGCAGTTTTTCCTGACCGTTATCCGAGGGATAAATCATTATCCCATCCTCGTTAATATCCAGTTTATCTTCGGCAATGTTGAATGTGGAATCAATCAACTTTTCAAATGCACTTTCGTTGGGCAGATTACCCTTTTTAAAAAAGGATTTGAGTTGGTTCCTGTCGGTTATATTTTTTTGGTTTCTCATTGCGTTTTATTAATAATAATTGCCTGAATTATCGCTGATTACAAAGTCTGCCCCAATGGTTAAATCACCAATACCTGATATTTCAGGTGATATTGTTTTTTCATTTTCAACAATTTCAATCTGGTGCTCGGGAGCCGAAGTCAGAATGGCATAAGCCGAAATGGTTCGAAGTTCATTTATTTTCTGAATTTTTGCCGTGTCGATGATTTTATAATTTCCCTGCACTTCAACAAGTTGCAAAACCGAAAATTCAGTAACAAAATCTACGTAAGACCTGCTTTCTATAAAATTCAGAATTTCTGATTTGGAAAAAGATTCATCAAAGCCCTTTTCAATCATTTCGGTTTCAATGCCAGGAGATAAAAAGCTGATTAACTCATTGTTCAGCAAATTTTTGCAATAGCCGCTTTTGTGAATATCATTAAATTTAACACTGCACCTTACTTTTATTTGTTCGTACACCGGATTTGAAACTTCGATGTTCAAGTAAGGGGAAACAAACTGAGAAATGTATTCTTTCACTTCAAGGAGGGTGCTAAAATCAATTTTGGTGGTTTGGAGTTTTTTCCCCTCACTCAAACTTATTTTGGGAATCAAAACAATCTGCAAATTGCTCCCTTTTACCAATTCCTTCGGGTGACTGTTTCTCCCGTAAACCCGCACTTTTTCAATTTGATTAAACCGGTCAAGAACAATACGTTCCACATCCCAGTTGGTAACTACCCTGTTTTTATGGCGTAATTGTTCGCTAATCCGGCTGTAAAATGAATCAACATTTTCTGTCAATTCGTTTAATTTCAATGCAACCGGGCCGGTAATTTCAAGGATGCCTTTTTTTGAACCGGAACTGATTTTTTTGATTTTCAACGCTTTTTCGTTTGATAAAAGTGATTCGTCAACCTCATCGGATGATGAAACTGCTACAGCCTGCGTAAACACATTTTTTATTCTTGAATTCAGCGTTTCTTTTCCATCATAAACTGCTCTTATCCAAAATTTTCCCTGCGGAAGGCGGGTGTTGTTGTACTGAACGAATTCAGGAATTCTGATTTTAATTACTCCCGACCGAATCAAACCGTTCGTTCCATCTTCCAGCATCAAGCCATCAAATGGTTCCCATTCGTTGTTCAACAAATACTGCCAATTAACTTTTGGTACATTTATAATCGTGTGCTCATAAACAGCCGGAACCAGTTCAAAACCAATACTTACCATGTTCCCTGCTTTTATTTGTGTAAGTCCGATACAGAGGTTCCCTTTGTGATTAATCCGGGGGAGAAGAAAATTCCTGTTTCTGACCGGCCCCGGAAAAACCTGAACATGGCCGAACGGATAAATATGGATTAATTTGATGTCGCTTGTCGTATCTTCCTGTTTACGAAGCATCACTTCGCGGGAAATATTTGTGTAATTAACCGAAAGACGCTCGATCACCGGGGTATAAGGCTGACTTGGAAGATCAATGTTTTTTTTCCTGAACCTGCTCATTTTCAAAGCAGCTTTGGCATAAATTTCAGAAAAAATCTGATGGCCAAAAGCAAAATCAGGACTTTTTAATACCATATACAACTGGGTAGCATTTTTATCCGTTTCATTTGGCTGCAGAGACGCCTGGTTTTTAAACCTGAAATTTTCGAGGTTAACCGTTATCTCTTTCTCATTGGTAAGAAAATCACCTTTGGTTTCAAAAAGTTCAATAACCTGCTGATTCTGAATTTCACCGGTACTAATGCTGTTTTTATTTTGAATAATTAATGCTTTATAATCATCGTTTCTGGGAGGTTTTGGGTAAGCCCTGAAATAACCGCTAAATCCGCCTCTTTCCTGAGGAAGGCCAAGCCAGCTTATATTAAATTTAAGGTGAGACAGATTTTTTTGCAGAATCAACGGATTTTGAATGCGTAAGAATGAACCAACCACCGGTGAAGGACCAAACGGGGTAAACGGGATGGACGTGTCGAGATTTCCTGCTGAATTGGATAAGGTTAAATTACTCACATCCAAAACCGTAGCTTTGATGTTGATTTCTTCGATAATTATATTTTTTA
The DNA here is from genome assembly GCF_041687215.1 of Mariniphaga sp. Classification (NCBI taxonomy): domain Bacteria; kingdom Pseudomonadati; phylum Bacteroidota; class Bacteroidia; order Marinilabiliales; family Prolixibacteraceae; genus Mariniphaga; species Mariniphaga sp. Next base: position 40,076 of record NZ_JAWLCI010000016.1, on the reverse strand, counting down.
AAATCCTGTAAGGATGGTACTGGGCATCGTTATTCAGAATTAATTTTATGCATGGCCAGTTGGTTTTGTAATCACCTTCATGTATTTCCTTATCGAAGGGAACGAGTGAATCGTTCTGTTCATTAAGTGGAATATCAATTCGCAACGTATGATCTTCGGAATTTATTCCGGATTTTGAATGTTCAATTTGTTTCCACCCTTCTATATCAGTTATATAAATCAAAAACGAATCGGAAAAAAATTGGGAAACCACTCTGTTTCTGAATTTTTCCTTATCGGAGGAAGACCTGTTTTTCTGTTCAATTTCCTGATACAACAAACTGTCAAACAATGACTTGGATTCATTGTAGGAATCGGGAGTTATTTTAAACGTCAGATGAATAGTTTGTCTTCCTTTTTCGAGAATCAAAGACGGCGAACTAACTAAAAACCCGACTTCACTCAGCTTCACACTGCCTTCTGATAAAAGATGGCCTGGTTTTTCCTCACCAAATGTTGACGGAAAATCTTCGGTTTGTTTTAATCCTGAATCTGAACGGTTTGTTTGTGTTGGCAAAATATTGTTTTCGTAAAGGATGTCAATAGAGAAATCCTCGTCATCTATTTTATTTCCAAACGGGTAATAATCGCTTTTAAACAGCGTTTTAATTTCTGCAATTTTTGCGTTATTTATCTGGGTATTCGACGAGGCTTTAAAAACAACCTGCTGTTCTTCTTCAAAACTAAAATTAAAAATATCGCCTTCGTTTATTTCCAACTCTTCCATTCCCGGCTGCAAATGAATTGCAATCATCGCCGAATGGGACTTCAGTTTTTTCCTTTTTTGCTGAAGAATATCGCGGTAGTAATAATCCAGGTGTTTTTTTGTAATGGTGTTTATATCGAGTTGCAAATTTTCAAACAGCTTTAAAAAAGCCAGAAGCAATCCCACATGCGGATGATGGCTGGATTTGAATAATTCTTCTTCGAAATGTTTGGCTGCTTTTTCCCGAATGAAAACCAGGTTCCCGAAAATGTTATCGTAATTCTCTTTTAATACCTGAATTTGATTGCTGCTTTCCTGAAGGGAAGTTTTCAGTGAAGCGGATTGTAAAAGCTTTTCCATTTCATTTAAAAGAATCCCTTCATAATTTGACCGCTTCAGCATTTCAGCCCAATTGGTTATAACCGTGTAAATTTGACTGGTTGCATTTTTTATGCGCCCTTTTTCATCAGAATCATCAGGCCGGGATTCCAATTCATTAAAATCTTTTTTGAATTTGCCGGTATCGGTTGAGGCAATGGATGCCAAAATAAAAGCCGAATCGTTTAGTAAAAAAGACTTCCAGTTATCAATTACTTTATTATGAAAATTATAGAAGTTCAGATTTTGGGAAAAATTCAGCGTAAACTGCACCAAATCCAGCATCGATCTTTCATCGACTGAAATATATCCAGGATTTAAAGCAATATTTTTCCTTGATTTCTGACTTGTTCCTTTATTCATACAATTACAATATTTTCAATCAGTTAGCGCTTCTAAAGATTTGTTCCTTCCTTAAAATAAAACGGGAATACCATATTATTTCTCGTGTTGGTGATAATCACCGTATAATAAATGTGAATGAGAATCTTTCCCTTATCCAACGTTTCATCCTTAATTTCAATCGTTTCAACTTTTATTCTTGGTTCGTTGTAAAGCAGGGCATCGTAAACGGCATCTTTTAACATTCTGATGTGTGTAGGATCGTTCGATTCGAAAACAAACTTTCTGATAGGGCAACCGAAACCAGGAAACATCACACGTTCGCCCGGTATGGTTCCCAGTATCAGATGAATGCTTTGCCGAATGTCTTCTTCATCTTCAACCGTTTCCAAAGTTCCCCTGTCGTAATTAAATGCCGGGGGAAATGCCCATCCGCGTCCTAAAAATGAATCGTATTCTTTATTCATAAATTATCCTCCAATCATTACCGTTGGACAACCTAAAACAATGCTTCCTCCGTGTGCGGTGGTATCGCCCATCCGGGCCGCCGGTTTTCCGCCAATCATAACGGTGGCCGAACCTTTTACAATAGAATCGGGCGTGCCCACACAAACCAGGCTGTCGCCAACAACGGCAGCAGGCATTTTTCCAATCATTACAGTTGGCACTCCGGGCCCGATAATGGGTCCGCCCACATGCGGAATGGGCGGCAAACCCGGTGTTTGCATCGGGCAGGTGTGCATATCTGTTAATCTGGCTGCTAATCCCATATTTTCAGTTTTAATTAATCATTACCATGGCGCCTTTTACAGTAGTTTGACCCGAAGCCGAAATTTCAGCAGTTGCATTTCCTTTGGCAGTAAAACCGGTTTGGGCACTCATATCAATATTCAAACCTTCTCCTTTTAAATCGGAGGTAGCCTTGAGTGAAATATTCGAAGTGGCTTCAATATTTACATTCCCCTGTGATTTCAGATTGATATCGCCGGGGCTGTCCAAAGTAATTCCTTTGTCATCCATCAGCATTGAATTTTTATTGAGGTCTTCCACCTTAATGTTTTTATTTTCATCGTCCAGTGTAAACGAATTGCCACCGGGTGTTTCAATAACCAGGATTTTATCTTCATCATCAAACCGGATTTTTATTCCTGATTTGGTAAAAATGGATTTAAACTGGTTTTTTTCGTCGGGATTTTCCATCGGTTTGTTTTTACCGCTGTACAAAGCGCCTGTAATCACCGGGAACCGCGGATCGTTATTAATAAAAGTCAGCATCACTTCATCGTTAATTTCCGGGAAGAAAAAGAAACCGGAGTCGGCTGAGGCATAAGGAAATGCCATGCGCGCCCAAATTCCATTTTCCTGGTTAGTTCCTGTAAACGATGGCAAAGTAACCAGCACACGATAGTTTCCGTCAGGATCTTCGTGTATCTTTTTAACTTTTGCAATCTGAACACCATTAGCAGCCGGTATCAAACCCGAAGCAAAATTGTCTTCAACATCGGGCAAAGAGGCGTGCCATTGCGGATACCTTCCAATATTTAACGTTATAATCCATTCACCGGCTTCAACCAAATGACTGACTTTTGAAACAAATGCATTTCCGTTAAACCGTGCACTAAAACCTGCCAGGGAAATGAGATCTCCGGCCAGGATTCCGGATGTTCCGGGGATGGTAATTTTACCCTGAATTTTGCTCAGAGCGGCTTTATCTGCCAGCGTTTCTCCCCATAATTTCAATTCACCGGAAGTAAGCGGAACGGAAGAATAATGGTTTGATTTTCCATTTACGCCGGAACCTGATAATTTTTTGGCCGAAATATTTCCCTGCGAAGGCCCCTCAGAAAGTGAAACCGATTCCTTAATTTCTTTTTGTTCTTTGATATCCCAGGCAGTTAACTCAAAAGATTCCGGAATATTTTCACTGTCAAGATTCAAATCAACATCAATAATGAATTGGGATGCATTGATTTCATATTTGGGAGAAGCGCTGAAATCGATTTTTTTTACAATGAGTTTGTTTTTATCTGTCAGCACAATCATATTGTTCGATTCAGCACGAGTAACTACAAAATCCCAGTCGCTGCAATTGTATTGCATTAGTGTAGATTGTTGGGTTGTAGATTCTATTTCAGTTTGAAGACCGTAATTTCCTGCAATACTTGTTATGGCATCTGAATCTTTTTGTTCTGAAAAAAGTGCATTAAACCGTCCTTTCGTCATTTTTACTGCCTTGTCTTTGCAGGTAACCAAAAGTTGCGATTGGCCGTTTTTCACCGAAAGCCCCTGCGAAACAACAATTCCTTCAAATACTGTTTCTTTTTTGTCGTTATAACCCAACGAGATTTTTATTTTATTTCCCGGAATAAAATCCTTGCCTTCACTGTTTTCATAAGGTTCATTGGCAAGGCCGATTACACCGCCGTCCACCATCAGAATAGTAGCTGAAGCAATTCTGTTCACCTCCATTTGAACGGAAATTTCCAGAATTTCAACCACATCCTTTATTTTCGAGCCGTTGATAAAAATATCAAAGCTCACCACACCGTCTTGCTGTTGTAATACTTTTGCCATGAATTTTAAATTACCGGTGGAAAAATGATTTTATCTCCGGGTTTTAAATCTCTGAAATGCGTTAATTCATTGTGTTGCGCCACTTTTATGTAATAGCTGCTGTCTCCGTAGATCCTGTAACACATCAGTGGCAGATGGTCGCCGTCCAAAACAGTTCGTACATGGGTTAAATCAGCAGAGTTTTTCTTTTCCTCCAGGGCTTTCTTCTTTGCACTGACGGATGCAATAATTACTATTGTTGCCTCGGCTCTCAACGGAGTGCCGTCCATATCGAGCATGGTGTAATTTACATTCCACGATTTCAATCTCCCCTGGAAAAGTGATTGCGTTCCCCAGTAAACTTTCAGGTAATTGGGTTCATGAATATCACCGTTGTAGGTATAAACTAAATCTTTAGCTTTTTTAATTTGATCATCAACCTTTTCGTCAGTGATTACTCCTGTTCCATCAAAAAAAAGAGCAAGCTCAAACAGTCCGGCAGCTCCGCCTTTATATTTTACCGTTTGTGCACTGGACCCGTTTACTGTATCGGTAACGGCGTATTGCTGCTCGTTTTTAAATTTGTAGTTTTCCGGATTTACCAAAAGATCATATTCTCCAAGCTGGCTCGAAAAATCGGGGTCCTTGTAGGCCACAATCTTCATTTTTGTCAGTTCGCCCATATCCAATATTTACCTTACTGTTTTGGTTTCTAATTTTTGCATTATCCTTTCTAAACAATCTTTCTCAATTTCTTTTTTGAGTTGTTCCAGATATTGGGAAAGGTCTTCTTTTTCAGATGAAAACTCCCCAAATGAAGAATTTTCACTTGACACAATTCCCCTGACGATAAGCTCTTTAACTATTAATGTCATGTGTTAATCTTTTCTGAAAAGTCTGTACTTTAATGTGAGCGATTCAATGGCTAATTGATTACTTGTACTGTTAAGCGCTGATAATTCCCACGAAATTGGAAACGCCTGAACGATGGACCACGAAGCCAAAGGATCGCCATCTGCACCCAAAAGCGATAATTTTAAATCTTTTGGTTCAAACTTAAAGTCTTCCAGGGCTTCCCGGCACCATGTATCCAGGGCAGAATTAGACATCAGACATCGCTTTAACACCAGATTATCATATTTAGCGGGTGTAGGAAGATGATGAACAAAGTTATTGTCACCACCTTCCTTCATGGGAACGGTATCTATGGTTACCTTCAAACCTGAAACTTCCTGAAAAGCACTGTCTGTTTCATCTAAACCATCAAATCTGACGGAAAAATAAAACGCCGTTGGAGGAGTATAATCAGGAATGAAGAAACTGTCTTTTCCCATACAAATTACCCGTTAGCTATGGTTAAACCTTCGTGCATAATTTCAATGCTTTCAACGGCCACTTCATTGGCATCCGACTTCAAATCGGTTGAACTGATTTTTGTAGGCCACGCATTATTCAACGTCCACGTCATGGTTGGGCTTCCGCTTTCATCCAAAAGTTTAATCACAACGTTTTGCCGTTCTATGGTATTCATTTTAATTTTGTTGTACCAGTCCCAGAAACCGTTGTCGTTGGCAAATACACCCTTTTTCATGGTTACATTGCTGTTTTTCACTATTCCCGGCATGTTTATTTCCGAAAATACCGGGCTGTTGCCATGCCTGTAGGAAATAGGCTGCGCTTCAATATCCAGTCCGCTAACCTTCTGAAAAGGAATATTGGTAGTGCTTCCCCAATCTACCATAAAATAAAATTTTGGTAGTGGCCAGTTGTTGTCTTGTTTTTCTCCTGCCATGATGTTATAATTTTAATATTTATAAAAGCTTGTTTTAATTATGATTTTTGCATTTGCTGTTCAAATGTTACTACGATAAATTCTGCCGGTCTGACGATGGCCAGTTTAACGGTTATCAGCATTTTACCTTCCAGAATATCGAGGCTTGTCATGGTTGCACCCAATCCCACCTGAACATCGAAAGCATCATCGGGAGATGCCCCGGCGAGTGCGCCCTGCTTCCATTTTTCTGTCAGGAAATTAATGATCATACTTTTTACTGTAACCCATGTATTTGCATCGTTGGGTTCAAAAACATACGAACGCAGCGCCATTTTTATGGATTGTTCCAGCATAATCATGGTGCGCCTTACATTTATGTATTTCCAGTCGAGGCTGTTGCCGTCCAAAGTACGGGCGCCCCAAATCAGTGTTCCCACACCCGGAAAAGTTCTGATGGCGTTGATGGATTTGCCGGAAACTGCATTCACGTTTAAATCTTCCTGCTGATCGTGTGTAATATTTACTGCCGGTTTAATAACACTGTTCAGGCTCACATTTGCCGGTGATTTCCAAACGCCCCGGTTGTTGTCAACCATGGTGTAAATTCCTGCCATTGCCGCCGAAACCGGGAGCAGGTTGATAACTGCCCTGATTTCATCTAACAGATTTACATAGGTTGGACTTGTAGCCACTAAGCCGAGATGAAGATTCCGTTCGTTGTTTTTTACCGTTTTTTGAATCGCCTCTTTTTCTTCGTCAGTTGTTTCTTCGGTAATTTCCGGCGGAGCCTGGTCTTTAAATTTGGTTACAAGTTCTTTGGCAGGTTTTTCAGGCAAAATGGCTGAAAGATCCACTTTTTCATCCAGGTTTTTAAACGTGATTTCATCTTTCTGAACTATGCTGGTATGCAACCAGGGATAATAGGCAGCGGCGTAACTCAGGTACTCGGTTCCAATTTTTTCCCTGAATTGATTGACGTTGTCTTCGTCGTCCCTGCTGTTGTAGCCATCATACAAATCCATAATGGCTATTCTGTTTTGCATTTTGGCGCATTGTGCCAGCACTTGTTTGTACACCTCGTAACAATCGTCGCCCAAAGCAACCGCATCCGGAATAACAATCATGGTAGGTTCCTGCTCCTTCAGTAACGAAGCTAAACCCCCTTCAATGGGCTTGTCATTTTCATCGGTGCTGGTGCCCAAAAGCTCGTCTTTGCTGATTTTCTGTTCCGCTTTACCTTTGTATGTGCCAACCGACACAATGTAACAGGTGCCGCCTCCATTGGCATAAAAAAGTTTAATGCTGTTAAAAAGGAAAAGCTGGTTGTCGGCCTTATATTCAATCGCCCTTTCCTCATCGTTAATGGAAATTGAATTTTTAGGTTTAGCTCCTTCCGCAACCGGATCTAAAGTAAACTTTGGATTGAATGCACCCCCAAACAAAAGGAGATACTCGGCAAATGAAGTAATTCTGGTGGGTTTGTTCACCAATGACTTTCCATTTCTGGAAGCCTTTTCGGTGTACCCGATAAAAGCCGGGATTGCTGTTGCAACCTCAACAACGGAGCCTGGAAAAGCATTGACCTCTTCGATATAGACTCCGGGTGTCATTAATTTTTGTGCCATAATTTTTAATTATTAATTGTTTATATAAAAATGTGAGAATAAAAAGTCTCATTTGTTTTGGCTTCATCTACGTACAGTTGTTCAGCAGAAGCCCTCGGCAGATTTTTCAACACTATTTTGCTTTTACCGTTACCGGCGCTGTAATTATCAACCAGTTGGAAATAATCATCAGATTGTTCTGCAAGAGGTATTTTGTTTTTCGATTCGAAAACAAGTGCCTCTATATTTGCCTGTATTTGTTGTATTTGAAGTGAATTAAAAACCTCTTCTTTCCCCTTATTGATAATGCTCAGGTTTTTAAATTTATTATAAACCGGACTTACCAGAAAATATTTCCAGACTGTTTTTCGGTTACTGAAATTTATGGCATATTCAACCTTCCCGTTTTCTTTAAACTGATTAAAAAGTTGTTTGGGAAACAGTTCAACAACGGCAAAAGGTTTTTTCCAAACAGCTTTGTTGTAATGGTAAAATTTCACCACATCTTTATTTTCCGCATGAAAGAGAATAAGTCCCTGCGGTAAATTGGAAATGTTAAACGTATTGGAATTTTGGGCTGAGGGTGTAATATTTCCGGGAGGAATTTCATTTCCGGCAGCATCTGTAAAACGATAATTTTCGCCGGAATTAAAATCCGGAATTGTAACTTTTTCATAAACAACTTGAACCAGTTCATTTTCACCGGCAAACTCTTCAGCATGCAAAACAAAACCATTTTCTACCTTACCTTTAATTTCTTCTGTATTGTTGAAATACAGCATTCTGTCAATCAGACTGTGAGCAGGCAAATCAGTGTAATTGATGTAATTGGCATCAGTACATTTTAGGAAAAACTGTAATGATTCGGCTTCATCATAAAATCCCTGTATTTCGGTGTTTGAAGCAAGCAAATGAAAACCGCCGGGAAAAGGTTTTGCTATAATTCCATAATTGAGTGCTGTTTTTTTTGAAGCATCAGCAAGAGAAATTTCAATTGGTTTAAAAAGGTTATCACTAAAATACTGGTGCCTTAAAAACAGTGTAAGTATATGTACAAAAGATTGTTCCATTTATGCAAATTAGGTTTGGTTTTGGGTTTCCTTAACTGCCGGAATAATTTTCCTGATTGGCGCATCATCAAATACCAGCATGCTCACTTTGTACAAAACTGAAGGCATCAGTTTACTTCCTATGGCCGACCAAAGGTGGCTTAATTCGGCGTAATCCAGCTTGCACAATTCAAAACTTAATCTGTTTTTAGAAGAACCTGAATTGCTGGATTGGTCTAACGCAATTCTTTTATTGATTTGAAAAAAGCGAATCAGCGATGAAAGATAACTTAACCCCTCACTGTAAATGGCACTATCGAAATTGGCGCAAAAAAGCAACTGCATATTTAAATGCAACGAAGGATTTTTTTGTGCAAACGAACCATTTCCCTGACCAATCGTACGATTCATACTGTTTTTTAATGCTGCCTCTTCATCTAGGCTAACCAGGAAAAAAACAACTTTTGCATCTACATTCTGTGCAACAGAACCATCTGCCTTAACAATATTAGATAGAACAACTTTATTCTCAGAAATAGAAAATTCATTTCTGAAATGTTCGTTCAATAGATCCCGAATTAATCCCAAGGCAACATCAATCATCGCAACTGCTTAAAAATTTCCAACTAAAGTCAATAAAGAGAATATGAATTTTTGTCAATTTAATGGTTTATTCTCCTGAAAACTAATCTTTTAAAGCTGTAACTAACGCTTGAAAAAATAAATCTCTCAGACAATTTACAACAAAAAAATAAAATAGTAATATATCTTTTAGTATTATTTCGTATTTTCACATAAATAATTTTGATGATTCTTAGATTTTGGTTTTTTATTCTTGATATCTAAAAAAATATTCTGCGCCATGGAAAACAGTATTATTTGCACAACAAGCTTAATTCCAGCCTTATACATTGGGACGGTTGTGATTGGCAACTTTATTTTTTATGTTCTTTTATTGGGATTTTTAATTTTCCCTGTGGGGATTTTTTTCGTCACCCGGTATTTCAAAAAGAAAATAGCATATAATCATGACACCCTGTCCGGTAAAATTAGTTTTCTCGGAGAACAAAACAGAATTCTTTTAAAGGAACAAAATGCCCGTTCATCGGAAATAATTGCCCTGAAGGAACAATTTAAAGAAGCTGAAAACAAACTGGATAAGTGGTTTACAGAGAAGGCAGAATTAGAACAGGAAATTCAATTTTTAAAAGACCAGATGCAAAAATCCACTAAAAATGACGACATCATCATCGAATATTATATGAATGAAAAATCGGGAGATTGAGTGACTGATTTAATTATTAATAAATATACTCGTTTTAAAAATGGCGATGACCATTCTATTTCTTAATATAATCTTTGCCGGAGAGCAATAAGGTAATAAGGTAAAAATCATACGTGCAACTCTTCTACTAAGGTTAATACATTGAAAATAAGGTTTTTCCGTTTGCAAATAAACCTTATTTTTTTCCATCAAAAACCTTAGTAAAAGGCGAACAGGAAAAAACTAACCTTATTACCTTATTAATAATGAAAAAAATGCCGCCATATATAATTTAAATAATAGTATTATTAACCAATTCTAAATGAGTGAATTATGGAGCATGCACTAAAATGCAAACCGTTTGGAAAAACGCTGAATGCTCGGGAACAACTAACTTTAGATGGCACATTTTATCCCTTGCGAAGTATATTACATTAAAGAATACTTTTCCCCTCCTTAATTCTTTCCATGCGCAATCCGGCCTGAATATCTTTTAACCGGATAACATTGTCTTTTCTACCCATACACTTTAAAACACTGTAATGCAATACATTAACAATAGAAGCGGCGCTTAACTCATGTTGTTCGGCCAAAGTTTCCAAATCAACATCCTTATCGTATTCAAACTGGCTGGTTTTGGACTTTTCCCATAAAATGAGCCTTTGGTGTGCATCAGGCATTTCAAAATCGAGAACAAGCTGGAAGCGTCTGAAAAAAGCTTCATCAATATTTTTTTTGAAATTGGAACTTAATATGACCAGACCGTCAAAATCTTCCATACGTTGCAGTAAAAACGAAACTTCCTGGTTAGCATAACGATCGTGAGAATCAGATGTATTGCTTCTTTTACCAAAAAGTGCATCGGCTTCGTCAAAAAAGAGAATCCAGTTTTTCGATTCAGCCATGTCGAAAATACTTGACAGGTTTTTTTCGGTTTCGCCGATATATTTTGAAACTACCATCGACAAATCCACACGGTAAACATCCATTTCACAATATTTTCCGAGTAGGCTGGCGGTTAATGTTTTCCCCGTTCCGGGCGGGCCAGTAAACAATACTTTAAACCCGGGTTTTATTTTTTTCCCGAACTGAAATTCTTTTTTTAAACTTCTTCCATAATGAACATAATCTTTGATTTCTTCAAGTCCCTGCAGCAGATGTTCCTGAACAACCAGGTCGTCCCATTCCTGACTGGTGTAAATTCTTTTTGCCGGAAAATGGGGATTAAAATCGGGTTTATATTTTTCGCCGGTTGTTATCAGAAACAGATATTCCTGCGAAATGGACAACATTCCATTTAAAAATGGTTCGTTCATCGAAGAGCTCTCCAGCGAAAGTATTCCATCGCGGTGAAAAAAATGTTCCCTGCCAAACAACCGCAACAACTCAAACCTTTTTTCCAGATTTGCGCCTGCAAGCAAAAAGATTGCGGTTTCTCCGGTGGGAAGGTATCCTTTGATGTTATTGTACCTGATTCCGCCAAATTCGGTAAACGGAATATCGTACAGGGCATTTTTTGTGTGCAGTAAATCCAGAAGCGAAGGTTTAACATGTGGTATTAATGCCAGAATTAAAATCAGCCTTTCTTCCAAACCCATTGAATGTTTTTTAATCAGACCGGCGTATGGAGAATCCTGTTTTTCAACGGATGGCAACTGGATTTTATATATTTCATCCTCAGGCAGCGACTGTTCAAAAGTTATTTTTCCTCTGATGAGTATTAACTTTTGAAACCATTCAAGTTCCTGTTCTATTGTTTTGGCATTGGCCGAATGAAACTTCATTTGAATAGAGTTAAGTGTTACAATCTGATATATAAACATTCTGAACAAAGAATGTTCAAAAATAAAACACATCAGGCATGATAAATTCAGAGACTATTTTGATTTATATTTTTTACGTTTTTAAATGTTTAACTATCTAAACGCTGTCAGGTTCCGGGCACCAGACCTTTCATTCCCGATAGCTATCAGCGTTTTTGTAGAGTATGATTTTTTTATATTATTGAATTTTACACGACAATTAATGAGAATATTATCAATAAATTTGCTCGCTATAAAATTGGCGGTGACCATTTTATTATTTAATTAGAGGTTTTTATCAGAGAGCAATAAGGTAATAAGGTAAAAATTAAATGTGTAACTATTTTACTAAGGTTAATACATTGAAAATAAGGTTTTTTTGTTTGCGAATAAACCTTATTTTTTTTCATCAAACCTTAGTAAAAATGGCAAACAATAGAAAGGTAACCTTATTACCTTATTGATAATGAAGAAATGTCGCCAAATTTAAATCCAACGAAAGTATGATTAATCAACTATAAATAAGTGAATTATATAACTCATTCACTAAAATGAATACCATTTAAAAAATCGCTGATTGCTATCGGGTTATAACCTGAAAGCGTCAAATTTAAAATGAAAAAATAACATTGAAAAATCGTTCCAAATTCCCAAAATTTAATTTCATAACAATCTCTCAGATAACAATATTCTTTTTTCAGGATGAATTACAACCTGATTATTTCCGGTGGGCTCAGCCAGCTTTCGTTATTCAGGCGGTCGAGCACCGAAATGCGCACTTCGTATTTTTTTCGTTTTTGGTTAATGCGTTCAAACTTGTATTTATCCAAATGTTTATCCAGAATAATATGAATGAATTCCGGGTTTTCAGGATTCAGCTTTTCATCTTCTTCACTCAAATACAGAATAAACCTGTATGGTTCATCCAGTTCAAAATCCGTTTCCCTGACTTTCCATTTCACCGTTCTCCCCCGTTGTTTGAATTTGGCCACCGGCTGTGGCGGCTGATAATCGAGCCACGGCATAGGCGGAACGAGTGCGCGGTAACGGTACAAATCCTGCATCAGGCTGTCCTGAAAGCCCATTAAATCGCGTTTAAAATGTTTGCTGCTGTAAAAGGCCGAACCGTCAATTCCGGGAATTTCGCGTAGCAACCTGATTTGTTTGGGCAGTTCACCGGGCTGCGTCCATTCTTTCACTTCCGAAACCGGGTCGCTTTTATACACGCCATGGCCGATATACATTCCGCGGTCGTAAGTATGCAGTTTCCACCAGAGGGCCAGTTTTTCAAAATCGGCCAGCGGGTGACCAATCTGCCAGTAAAGTTGCGGCAAGGTGTAGTCAATCCAGCCGTTTTCCTGCCATTTGATGATGTTGGCGTAAAGATGATCGTAATTGGTGGCGCCGGCACGGGAGTCGGAGCCGCGCGGGTCGTCGGCTATGTTGCGCCACACACCAAACGGACTGATGCCAAATTTCACCCACGGTTTTACCGACTTAATGGTGTCGTTCAGCATTTTGATGATGATATCCACATTTTCGCGGCGCCAGTCGGCCTTATCTTCCGGTAAAAATCCACGGTTGTAAAAGGCAAATGAGGCTGTGTCGGGAAAATCTTCCTGCAACGGGTAGGGGTAAAAATAATCATCGAAATGAATGGCATCCACATCGTAACGCGAAACAATGTCTTTAACCACCTGCGCTGCAAATTCGCGTGTTTGTGGCAGTCCGGGGTCGAAATAGAGGCTGTTGCCGTATTTCAAAATCCACTCGGGGTGCTGAAAAGCAATGTGGTTTCCGGCCAGGGGCTGCTGGTGATTCAGCGCCACCCGAAACGGATTGAGCCAGGCATGCAGTTCCATGTCGCGCTTGTGACACTCTTCAATCCAAAACTGCAGCGGGTCGTAAAACGGTTCGGGCGCCTGCCCGGGCGTTCCGGTAAGATAGCGCGACCAGGGTTCCAGTGTCGATGGATAAAATGCATCGGAAGTTGGCCGAACCTGCAGAATGATGACATTCATGCCCAGTTTTTCGTGCATGTTTAAAATGTCAATCACCTCCTGCTGTTGTTGTTCAGTGGGAAGCCCCGGTTTCGAGGGCCAGTCGATGTTGGCCACGGTAGCCACCCAAACAGCACGGAATTCGAATTTTGGAGAAATGGTTTGGGCAGATACAAACACCCCTGCAGTTAATATGAAAAACAGACTTAAAAAATACCTCATAATTTTATCTTAGATGGTTTAACTCCTGGTCCACCCGCTTTTTCAGGTACAAATATATGCATGAAATGTTAATCAACATATTTAATATAATCGGTGCGCTGCACCTTTCTTCCTTTTTGCACCCAAATTACTACAAATATTAGCGCGGCTCTGCCGCTTTCAACCCAATATAGCTCCTTTTATTAACCTGAAGAAAAGAAAAGGTGCAGCGCACCCGGAATATTTGTAGAATAGAATAATGGGCTGAGAATAAGGTGCAGCGCACCGAAATATTGAAGACTTTTTTCTGACAATTTCCTTAAATGTGTAATCTGTAATACACCTAATTTTCCCACATCTTATATATTATGCCTAATTTTGGTAAACTTAATTTAGACAATTAAGACTTAAATTGAATAAAGTTTAACTTAATGAACATAATTAGAAAACGAGTATTTGAAAGTTGGAATAAACTTTCTGATGTCCAAAAAGCAGGAATTGAATCGGCCATTTATCAATTAGACCAGAAAAAAGGCATAAGCCATAAAACAGTTATGGAAGAACTGAAAAAGAAATATAAAATCAAATTATGATAATCATTGCAGACAGCGGCTCCACCAAAACAAGCTGGTGCTTTTCGGAAAAAGGAAAAGAGCCGGAACTATTTAACACCGGCGGGGTGAACCCGTTTTTTCGTACCACCGAAAACATAGTAACCGAGTGGAAACAAACCTTGCTGGCCAACCTTTCCGGGAAAGTTGACCGCGTGTTTTTTTATGGTGCCGGTGTTGTGAACGAAGAAAAAGCTGTCGTGATAAAAAAAGCGCTGGATGTGTTTTTCCCGGAGGCAGAAAAAGAAGTGCACAGCGATTTGCTGGCAGCAGCCCACGCCACACTGGGCAACAAAAGCGGCATTGCCTGCATTTTGGGAACCGGCTCCAACTCGTGCCTCTACGACGGTAAAACAATTACTGCTCATGTTCCGCCGCTGGGATTTATTCTGGGCGACGAAGGCAGCGGTGCGGTTTTGGGCCGGCAACTGGTGGGCGATTTCCTCAAAAAAACAATGCCTGGGGAATTGCAGCAACTGTTTCAGCAAAAATATCCTCTGGAATATACCGAATTTCTGAACCGCGTTTACCGGCACGAAAAACCCAATCAGTTCCTGGCCGGATTTGTGCCGTTTTTAAGCGAAAACATTCAAAATGAATATTGCCAAAACCTGGTGGAAAATGCATTCGATTCGTTCATTTTAAGAAATGTAGCCCAATACTCAGGTTACGAAAATCAACCCGTTTGTTTTGTGGGTTCTGTAGCCTTCTATTTTCAGGAACAGTTAAAAAATGTACTTTTGAGGCGGCAACTGGTTCCGGGAATTATTGTAAAGGAACCTTTGTTAAAATTGATGGAGTTTCACCTTCAAAATGATAACCATGAGTAGCATAACCGAATCGAGTTCGTCTTACAACAACCTCGAAAAAATGAGCATTCGCGAGTTGCTGGAAGGCATGCACAACGAAGACAAAAAAGTTTTGCCGGCGGTGGGAAAAACCATTCCGCAAATTGAAAAGCTGGTAACCGAAATTGTTCCGCGCGTAAAAAAAGGTGGAAGGCTGTTTTACGTGGGCGCAGGAACCAGCGGACGTTTGGGAATATTGGATGCTTCTGAAATTCCGCCAACTTTTGGCGTGGGTTACGATTTGGTCATCGGGCTCATTGCCGGCGGCGACCTGGCCATCCGCAGAGCTGTGGAATCGGCCGAAGACGATGAAAACCTGTCGTGGCTGGAACTGCAAAAATTTAACATGAATCAACTGGATACGGTGGTTGGCATTGCCGCCTCGGGCCGAACGCCGTTTGTGATTGGCGCGGTGAAAAATGCCCGGGAACATGGAATTTTAACGGCCTGTATCACCAACAACCCCGATTCTGCACTGGCACAAAACGTGGACATCCCCATCGAAGCCATTGTGGGGCCTGAATTTGTTACCGGCAGCACCCGTATGAAGTCGGGAACTGCACAAAAACTTATCCTGAACATGATTACCACCACGCTGATGATTCAGATGGGCCGGGTAAAAGGCAACAAAATGGTGAACATGCAGTTAACCAACAAAAAACTGGTGGAACGCGGCACCCGCATGATTATGGACGAACTGGGATACCCGGAAGAACAGGCACGCAGGTTGCTGCTGCTGCATGGTTCGGTGCAAAAAGTTCTGGAAGAAGCCGGCCAAAGAAAACATTAACCATCCTGTTGCAGGAAAAAAATATTTCTATCTTTGTCCGGTAGTAAACGTTCAAAAAAAACATTAAAATATTGAAGATAATCATCAGGCCTGCTATTCAGGCAGGTTTATGGTTTATTAGGTTTAGTTGGTTTAGGTTTAAAAGGCTGTCGTAGGGCAGCCTTTTCTTTTACAGAACAATTAAAATTATGATAATCAAAATTAACAACATAAACAAAATAAACTGGTTACGCACAAACAATCCCAGCAAAATAAGGATTTCCACCTCATCGGTCACAGCGGTGTACAATTCAATTTCCCCTTTGTCTTTTGAAAGAAATTCATTGGATGTGTAAGTAATAATTTCAGCGCCGTTGAACTTCCACGACCAGCGCGACTGCCAAAAGTTCTGGATTTCCAGTTCGAACCGTTTGCCGTTGATAACCACATCGCTACGGGGGTTAAACAGGTTAATCATAACCATGCCCAGCAGCGACTGGTCGTTGGCATCGTAAATCTCCAGTTTCGACAGGAAAAACTCGCGGTTCAGGACAAACAGCTTCCCGTTAATCATGGCCTGTGCCTTGGAACTCACCATGTTCTCCCACCGAATGCTCCCGATAAGCTCCCCGCCGTGCCTGATTTCCAGTCTGGAACCAAAAATACTTTTTGTCCATTGCAATTTATCCATGCCACTCCTTTCAAATTGAAAATGCAAGTTAGAAAATTCTGTTGAAACCAGAAGGTGAAAAAAAGTTAAGGAATTGCAGAACCCATTTTTGATTTATGCATTTTTTTTTGTCGTCGTTAAGAAGGATAACTGTTTAACCTAATCTAAACCCATTCTAAATTGTTGATTTTAACAATTTTTCAAACCTCCGATTTATCCTATGTTCGAAAAAGAAATATTTTTACAGGCAATAACAACTCCGGGCAACTGCCCCTCAGTAAAATACAGTAAATGACAACAGCTTTTAAAATACCCGCATTTTTTGCCTTGATAATCTTTTCTTGCACTGCGAATGCGCAGCCCAACATTGAAGTTGGCCTTACAGGAGGATTTGCACGATTTTACCCGGAAACAGAATTTTTCAGCCAAAGTTTAAATAACCAGGCTGATAACGGTTTTGGCTGGTCCGCCGGATTTTTTTATGAAAAGCACTGGAAACCCAAAATCAATCCGGTTTTGGAACTAAACTACAGTAATTTTTCAAGTGACTTTATACTTGAGCACAGGTTTTTTGAGCCCGAAACCGGAAATATCGGGGAACCAGTTTCCGGTACTTTTCGCGATGCTACATTCAGTTACCTCTCTGCTTCGGCAGGTGTTAAACTTTATTTGAATAACAAATTGTTTGTGTATCCGGGTTTTGAAATAAGCAAATCATTGAACAGAAAAACTGACCTTTGGTCGGTAATGTATTACGCCAAAGATTGGGGCAGCAGCGTTTATATAAAAAACAGGTATTTAAACAAAACCAATTACTACGCGAAATTTGGATTTGGAGTTGACCTGAAGGCATTGGATGTAATGCTGGAATATGTTTACGGATTAAATTATCAGCTTTCGTTTTTTGAATATTCCACACCTTTTGGTGTTAACCATCGCAACAAGTATTTGCAGTTGAAAGTACAGGTTCCATTGTACCGGTTTAGGTAAACGTAAAACATTAGAAACCAAATGAAGCCGTTTAATTGGACATTCGCACTCATTTTTTTCCTGGCTACACTTTCAGGTTGTATCCGCGATGTGACACTCACCGAAACCAACAGGGAACGACAACCGGTTTTAAACGGAATTCTGGATGCTGCAAAAGATACACTGGCTGTACATTTTTCCTGGTCGAAACCCATCCAGTCTGTACAATCTTTTGAACACGAAAAAGAAGCCCGGATACAACTTTTTGAGGACGGGCAATTTGCCGGTGAGTTCAGTTGGAAAGACAGCAGCGCTTATTATTTACCGTTTCAGGTGATTCCCGGGAAAACCTATAAAATTGAAGCCTCGGCTGGGGGCAAAACCGTTTGGGCGGAAACCACAGTCCCGCAACCGGTAAGTGCAACCATTGAACAGGAAAATCCCGAAGTTTACGGAAACAACTACCTGGCCATTTTAACCGACAACCCGGAGGAAAATAACTCCTACTGGATTTCGGCCACCGGCTACGAAGGCGTAGATGAAAATCGCACAAAAAACATTGCCTGCCTGATTTATTCCAATTTTGAATATGCCGACGATTTTAACCGGTACATCAGCGAAAGCGGAGTTTTTAAATTTGAGTACGATTACTATTTACGGTTTCCCGACAATCAATTGCCCCAAAACCAGATGGAGATTCTGTTCAGGCCGCAATGTATTGGTTTACCAATGGAAGTATTTCTGCTTTCAACCGACTACCATCTCGACAAATACATGAAATCGAGCCTTTTAACAGAGCGTATGGAAATTTACGCCGAAGATATGCCAATTATCTACGCACCTTTCCCCATCTATTCCAACATCAATGGCGGTACCGGAATTTTTGGTTCGTTTACCAGTGTTTCAAAAGAATTTTCAAGGGATTGAAATGGAATTAAAACACCATATAAAATTCATCGTCATTGCTTTTTTCAGCATTGCAATTTCCTTTCATTCGTTTGCACAGCCAACCGCAACCGTCAGTGGGTATGTTTCGGACACAGCAACCGGCGAACGGCTTGCCGGCGCCACGGTTTTTCTTCCTGAACATGAATCAGGCGCGGCCTGCAACGATTTTGGGTTTTTCAGCCTTGGCGTTCATCCCGGAAAAGTTACGCTGGTGTTCCGTTTTGTGGGTTTTGAACCGCTGCATAAAACCCTGAATGTTCAAACCGACACGCTACTTACCATAACGCTCGAAACCCGGAACATCGTAAAGGAGGTGGAGGTGAAAGCCACTCCCAAAGAAGATTTTTTGCTTTCGCCGGCCATGGGTACCCACCGGCTAAACGCGCAGCAGGTGGAACGCATTCCTGCTGTTCTGGGCGAACCCGATTTGTTGAAAGCCATTCAGTTGCTGCCCGGCGTTTCGTTTGCTACGGAAGGTTCCACGGGATTCAGTGTGCGCGGCGGCAGTCCCGACCAAACGTTAATCCGCCTCGACGGCGTGCCGGTGTATAACGTAAACCACCTGTGGGGATTTATGTCGGCCTTTAACAACGACGCCATTAAAGACACCCGGCTTTACAAGGGAAACCTGCCTGCGCGGTTTGGCGGGCGGATGGGCTCGGTGCTCGATGTAAGCATGAAAGAAGGCAACCTGCACAAACAGACCGGTACGTTTTCGCTCAGCCCCATTGCCGGGCGCTTTACCCTGGAAGGGCCGGTGGTAAAGGAAAAAGTTTCGTTTATGGTTTCGGCCCGGAAAACCTGGCTCGATGCCCTGTTGCTGGCCGCACAAAAACTGGAAGGACAGGGCGAACAGGTGCTCACTTACGGATTTTGGGACATCAACGCCAAAACCAACTGGGTGGTTAATCCGCGCAACCGGGTTTACCTCAGCTTTTACACCGGCCGTGATGCTTACAACATGGAAGATGGCGGCACCCGCCTGAAAGATTACACCCGGTTCAGTTACAACTGGCAAAACCTGACCTCGGTTTTGCGCTGGAACCGTATTTTTTCGCCCGTGCTGTTTGCCAATTTTTCGGCATACAACAGCCGGTTCAGGCAAATGTACCTGAATGAGTTCGACAAAAAAGGCGGCGAAGTTTACAAAGGGTACAACAACCTGAACGACTGGACCACAAAGGCTGATTTCGACTGGTACCCCGCAGCGGGAAAAACATTCCGGTTCGGGTACGAGTTCTCCATGCAGCAGTTCAGCCCCGAAATCATCTCCTACCGGTCCGATTCCTCCTCTTTTAAACTGAACACCGATGTTTTTACCCGGAATTTTATTGCCGAAGTTTATGCCGAAACTGAATTAAACATAACGGATAGAACAAAAGGCGCCGTCGGTTTTCGTGCCGGCAACCTGTCAACCGGCGGGGAAAACTACCGGAGCCTGCGGCCACGGGCGTCGGTGAGGCAGCTGTTTTCGGAAAAGGTTTCAGGCAAAGTTTCGTGGTCGCACATGAAACAGTTTTTGCACCAGTTGCAAAACACCACGCTGGGCATCCCCACCGAACTATGGGTTTCTTCCACCAAAAAAATTAAACCCGGCACTTCCGATTTGTTTTCGGCTGGCGTATTCTGGAATCCAAAAAATTACCAGTTTTCAGTCGAAACGTTTTACACCGCCATGAAAGACGTGGTGCAGTACAGGGAAGGAACCCCGGCCGCGAAAGAACGCGGCGACAGTTGGGAAGAGCATGTTGAACAGGGCCGGGGAAAATCGTACGGACTGGAACTGATGGCTGAAAAAACAACAGGCAGTTTAAACGGCTGGGTGTCTTACACACTTTCCAAAAGCACCCGGCAATTCAGCGAAATAAACTTTGGCCGGACGTTTCCTTATACTTACGATCGTCGCCACCAGCTTAACATAAACACAAATTGGAACCTGGGCGAAAAACACAAAAAAGGCAAAACCATTACCAAAGATTTTTCGGCTACCTTCAGTTATGCCTCGGGCAAGTACATTACCCTGGCCGAACAGGAATACCAGGCCATTCCGCTGCCTTTAATGGAAGGCTCGCGCTACAACGCCGAATGGTTTGCACGGCGCAGTTTAATCAATTCGGTGAACAACTACCAGATGCCCGATTTTCATCATCTCAACCTTTCCTACCGCATCGGGCGGCAAAATGCCGGTAAAAGCTATATCTGGAATTTTTCGGTGTATAATGTTTACAACCGCCTGAATCCGTGGTACTATTACAAAAAAGGCGACCGGATGAAACAGATAACACTGTTCCCGGTAATTCCGTCGGTTTCGTTTACGTACAGGTGGTAAAAAAATGAATCTCGAATTATTCTTTCCAAAATACAACAGGGGTCAATATCTTTTAATATGATTGGAAAAATCATACCTTTGAAACAGGATTAAAAGTGAACATATATGGATCTTCTATCGGTTTTACGGGAAGAAAAACGAAGCGGCCTGAAAGGAGGCATCTATCATAAAACGCAAATAAAACTGGCATACAATACCAACCGCATTGAAGGCAGTCAGTTATCAGAAGAACAAACAAGATATATTTACGAAACAAACACGGTTTTTTTAGAAGAAGGCGAAACAACAGCCAATGTAGATGATATTATTGAAACGGTGAATCACTTTTCCTGTTTTGATTATATGCTCGACATTGCAGAAGAGCCTTTATCGGAAGAGCACATCAAAAAATTTCATTACTTCCTGAAAATAAATACATCCGATTCTAAAAAATCATGGTTTCGTATTGGCGATTACAAACTGAGGCCAAACATTGTTGGGGGAACAGAAACATCTTTGCCTTCGGAAGTACCGTCTGATATGAAAATTTTAATGGAAACGTACCGCAAAAAACAAAACATAAGTGTTAACGATATCATTGATTTTCATTTTCGGTTTGAACAGATTCATCCTTTCCAGGATGGGAATGGCCGCGTAGGCAGATTAATTCTATTTAAAGAATGTTTGGCAAAAAATATCGTCCCGTTTATTGTAGAAGATGAACACAAATTTTTCTATTACAGAGGTTTGGCAGAATACCCGAAAGTGAAGGGTTACTTAATTGATACTTGCCTTAGCGCTCAGGATAGTTACCAGAAAATTATCGATTACTTTTTTCCAGAATCGAATAATGTGTAAAAAAATGTACCGGCCCCTTTCGAAGCCGGTACATTTTTTATGGCGTGTTTTTTTAATGGGTCATGGTATCACTCAAAGTGATGCTATGACTTATATTATATACGGAAAGAAAGCCTTATATTTGTAAAAAATGATTGGTTATGAGTTTAGTATTGACAAACAACACGATTGATAAATATTTTGGGTTTCTAACCAAATTAGATAACAAATCCAAGAAAAAGCTTATTGTAAAATTGAAAAAATCGATGGAAACCAAAGAGGAAGCAGATATTGATTTATTAAGCTTATATGGTGCTTGGGAAGATTCAAGAAGTTCAGACGAAATTATTAATGACATCAGAAAATCAAGGGTTGAAAAAAATGATTTAATCGACTTTTAATGAAATACCTGCTTGACTCAAATATTTGCATCCACTTCTTTCGCGGAGAATCAATTACATTTGAAAGGATTTCCAACATTAAAATCGAAAACTGGATTCAAAGATAAAAGCACAAATCAATCACAAAAAAATTACCGGCCCCTTTCGAAGCCGGTACATTTTTTATGGCGTATTTTTTCTTCTTCCTCCCCTTTGGGGAGGTCAGGTGGGGCTTTATGGAATCAACACTTTGTCAATTACATGAATGACACCGTTTTTGCCTTCGATGTCGGCAGCCACCACTTTGCTTTCGTTAATTTTTACTCCCGATGAAAGGTCAATTTTGATTTTCTGCCCGTTTAGTGTGGCCACCGAAGTATTCGATAAATCGGTTGACATTACTTTTCCGGAAACAACGTGGTAGGTCAGAATCGGGGTCAGTTGTTCTGCTGTAAGGTCTTTTACACCTGAAACACCCAACTGGCTGAACAGGCTTTTAAACGCATCATTCGTAGGTGCAAAAACCGTAAACGGACCTTCGGCGCTCAGCGCATCAACCAAACCGGCTTTGGATACAGCTTCCACCAGAATGGAGAAATCGGGATTGCTCACTGCAATTTCTACTACCGTTGAGCTGGCACTTTTCGAATCGTCGGCGCCAAAAAGGTCTGCATCCAGCATCCAGCTTTCCATAGCCATTGTTTTTTCTGCGGTATTCAATACCAATTCTGTATTTTTAAATTCTGAAGCAGTTACTGCAGTTGCTCCAACTGTAATTGCTACTGCCATTGCGATGTTTCTCATTTTTGTTTTCATTTTCTGAATTTTTAATTGATTATTACTATTTCGATTTTAAAATTTATTCAAATAAGTATTAGGGAATCAAAACCTGGTCGATAACGTGAATGACACCGTTTGAGCCTTGAATATCGGCAGCAATCACTTCGCTTTCATTGATTTTCACTCCGGCCGACAGGTCAACCGATAGGTTTTGTCCGTTCAGTGTGCCCACTTCGCCGCTTGAAAGTTCCGTTGAAACAACATTTCCGGATACCACATGGTACGTTAAAATCGGAATCAGTTGTTCGGTGGTTAAATCATCGATTCCTGAAATTCCAAGCTGTGCAAACAGTGCATCGAACGCGTCGTTGGTGGGTGCAAAAACGGTAAATGGTCCGTCGGCACTCAGTGCATCAACCAAACCGGCTTTTACAACCGCCTGAACCAGCGTGGTAAAGTTTTCGTTAACCAGCGCAATGTTCACAACAGTCGGTGGCAGAATCACCTTGTCCACCAGGTGAATTACCCCGTTTTCAGCCTCAACATCGGCTGTGGTTACCGAAACGCTGCCGTTGATGGAAACACCGTTACCAACTTCAACATACATTGAAATGTTGTTGTCATTGAAACTGGCCAGTGTGGGAACGTAGCCAGTGCTTAAATCGGTTGACATCACTTTAGCGCCAATTACATGGTAAGTCAAAATCTGAGTTAAATCAGCTACCGGAACATCATCAAGCGACGAAAGTCCGAGGTCGCTCAAAAGAGCTGCAAAAGCGTCATCTGTTGGTGCAAATACCGTCAGGTTGTTTTCGGTGCTTAAAAATTCGGCAAGCCCTGCTTTCTGAGCTGCTTCAATCAGAATACTGAAATTGCCGGCATCAGCAGCCACTTCAACAATGTTCTTCGACTCCATTACCGGAGTTTCGTCGTCGCTGCATGCTGTAAAGAGTAAACTTGCTGCAATCATTAAAGCCGGAATAATTTTCAATTTTGTTTTCATAATTTGTAATTTTAATTTTCAATTTGTTTTCTGTTTCTGAACTGTTTTTGTTTTCATCTTGTTTAACACAACTACATAAAGAATTAAACAGCATTTTTGTTTATTTATTTTTGAAATTAATTTTACAAAATCTGAAAAATATGATTTATGATATTGATTTATTGGCAATTAAAATAAAAGTTAAAATTTGTTAATATCAATTGATTGGACGCTTCAATACTTAATGGGAAACTGAAGACACCTATGCCAATGGAAAAAACCAGTTTAACCCGATTTTGAAAAAACAAAAATCTAAAACACAAAAACCTTATTTCCAGAAATTAACCTTGGTAACCTGCCGAAACCCCCCTATATCAAAACCTTATTACCTTATTGAGCAATTTCTGTTCGGTAATGCCAAGCATCAGTTTCAACCATTCCCGGCTGAAAATAATTTGATTTGTATTTACCTTTTTAATCAGTTCTAAAATAAGGCAATAAGGTCAGGTTTGTCGGTAACTGACTGGTTACTAAGGTTTAGGATTAGAAATAAGGTTTATAAATATCTGTATTAAAACCTGGAATGTATATCTGCCGCTCCTGCCATACGCAGGCTGGGACTGCGCTGATTTTCGCAGAAAGCCATAAAAATCAGTGTTTATCTGCGAATTGAAAATCGACGAAGTCAAATCTGCGAGAAAGTTGTAAAAATCATTGAATGATTGCACAATTTGCGGTAGGAGAATCATATAAACTTTATTCATCCGGAACAAAAAAAACAATCCGTTTTCAGGTAAGAATAACTTTAAATATCCACACTGAAAACATGATTTTTCTTAACATTCCTTAAAAACCGGCTGATTTCTAAGGTTCAATCTTTTAAATCGGCTAATTTTGCCCCCCGATTTTAAAACAATTTTCAACATGGCAGAAAAAGAAGAAAAACTTTTTACTGATTTTCCACCTGTTTCAACCGAAGCGTGGGAAGCCAAAATAAATGCCGATTTAAAAGGCAAAGATTATGAAAGGGCGCTTGTTTGGAGAACCTACGAAGGAATTAATGTTCGTCCATACTACCGCCGCGAAAACCTCGAAGGACTCGATTACCTGAATACAATTCCCGGAGAATTTCCGTTTGTGCGCGGCAACAAAAAAACCGGCAACGACTGGTTCATCCGGCAGGATATTTTTGTAAAAGATTTTGCTGAAGCCAACAAAAAAGCACTGACCATCCTGGGCAAAGGAGTCAATTCGCTTGGGTTTTATTTCGATTGCAATACCAAAGTTACGAAAGATGATTTGGCTGTGCTTTTAAAAGACATTTGTCTGGAAGCTGCCGAAATCAATTTTGTTTGTCCGTGCGACAACTGCAACTGCGCCCTGCCGTTTGCTGAATATGTTTTGGCAGGAAACGAAGACAAAACCAAAATCATCGGTTCAGCGCCGCTCGACCCCGTTGGTTCGTTTGTGCTGAAAGGCAAACTGAACCCGGACGCATTCGATGAGTTGAAAGAAGCGATTCAAAAAACGGCTGAATTGCCTTATTTCAGGGTGATTGGCGTTCACGGGAAGTTTTTTGCCAACAGCGGTGCTTCCATCGTTCAGGAACTGGCCTTTGCACTTGGGCAGGGCGTGGAATACCTTACAAAACTCTCCGAAGCCGGCTTGAGCACCGATGAAGTGGCCCAAAATATCAAATTTAACTTTGGCATTGGCAACAACTATTTTATGGAAATTGCAAAACTGCGGGCGGCCCGTTTGCTTTGGGCGCAGATTGTAAAAGCATTCGACCCGAAGAGCGACGAATCGGCCAAACTGATTGCCCACTGCGAAACCAACACTTACAATAAAACTTTTTACGATCCTTACGTGAACATGCTGCGTACCCAAACCGAAGCCATGTCGGCTGTGCTGGGAGGCGCCGATTCCATTACTGTACTGCCGTTCAATGCCATCTTTGGCGACACCACCGAATTTTCGGAGCGTATTGCCCGCAACCAGCAAATTTTGCTGAAAGAAGAGGCGCACCTCGATAAAATTGCCGACCCCGGCGCCGGTTCTTATTACATTGAGAACCTCACTGCTTCGCTGGCAGAACATGCCTGGAGCTTATTCCTTCAGGTGCAGGACAAAGGCGGTTTTGTACAGGCTTTTAAAGACGGATTCATTCAGAATGAAATTAAAACGATGGCTGCCAAACGGGACACCAACGTGGCGCTTCGCCGTGAAAACCTGCTGGGTGTAAATCAGTTTCCAAATTTTTCGGAAACGGCCAAAGAAGAATTCCCGGAATGGGTTTTCCAGGCCAGCGACCTCACCGAAAAAGATGCAGAAGTGGAAACATTAAAACCTTACCGCGCTGCACAACCGTTTGAAGCGCTACGTTACAAAACCGATGTGCACGCAAAAAACAACAAACGCCCCGTCGCATTTATGCTGCCCATGGGAAATCTCACGTTCAGGAAAGCACGCGCACAATTCAGTACCAACTTTTTTGCCGTGGCCGGTTTCGAAGTGATTGACAACAACGGGTTCAATTCGGTTATTACCGGAGTGGAAGCCGCCAAAGCAAAAAATGCTGACATCGTTGTTTTATGCAGCTCCGACGAAGAATACGCAGAACTGGCGCCACAGGTAGGCCAACTGCTGGAAAAAGAAATTCTGGTAGTTGCCGGTGCTCCCGAATGCAAACCGGAACTGGAAGCCAAAGGAATTACCAACTTCATTCACATGAAGAGTAATATTTTGGAGGAATTAAAAGCGTATCAAATAAAGCTGGGAATTAAATAGATGCAAGATAAATAGACACAAGATGGGGAGACACAAGTAGCAAGACAATGAGACACAAAACAAAGTCCCGATACTTGATACTAATAGTCCTGATACCTGATACTAAATTTCTCGATACTAATTTTAAAACAAAATACCATGCATAACTTCAAAGAATTGAAAATCTGGCAAAAAGGAAGAAAATTTGTAAAAGACATTTATATTCTTACCAGAAAATTTCCTAAAGAGGAACTATTTGTTTTGACTACTCAGATGAGACGGGCTGCTATTTCGATTCCTTCCAATATTGCAGAAGGTGCTGGCAGGGGAACAGATAAAGATTTCTCCAGATTCATTGATATTGCAACCGGTTCATCTTACGAACTTGAATCTTTGATTTATGTGGGATACGATTTAGAATACTATTCAGAAGAAAAAATGGATATCTATCTTGAAAAAATTCAGGAAATTCAGAAGATGCTTTATCACTTTAAAAATCATATCAATACCTGATTCTTAGTCTTGATACTTGATACTCTTCATCTTGATACTTGATACTAAAAATCTTAATACTAAAAAAATGACACCTGATTTCAAAAACATCAACATAAAAGACTTCCGGGCAAAACAAACTTCCGGAAGTGTCACAGACAATGCAAAGAACTGGCTGACCCCGGAGCAGATTCCGGTAAAACCGGTTTACACCAAAGAAAATTTGGAAGGTTTGGAACACCTGGATTATGCTGCCGGAGTGCCGCCGTTTCTGCGCGGGCCCTACTCGGCCATGTTCGCCATGCGCCCGTGGACCATCCGCCAGTATGCAGGTTTTTCAACCGCTGAGGAATCGAACGCGTTTTACCGCCGGAACCTGGCTGCCGGTCAGAAAGGGCTGTCGGTTGCATTCGACCTGGCTACCCACCGCGGTTACGACTCCGACCACCCACGCGTGGTGGGCGACGTGGGAAAAGCCGGTGTGGCCATCGACTCCATCCTCGACATGAAAATTCTGTTCGACGAAATTCCACTGGATAAAATGTCGGTTTCCATGACCATGAACGGCGCCGTGCTGCCCGTTATGGCTTTTTACATTGTTACCGGCCTTGAGCAGGGCGCTACGCTGGAGCAGCTTTCGGGAACCATTCAAAACGACATCCTGAAAGAATTTATGGTGCGGAACACCTACATTTACCCGCCGGAGTTCTCCATGAAAATCATTGCCGACATTTTCGAGTTCACTTCGCGGCACATGCCAAAGTTCAATTCCATTTCCATTTCAGGTTACCACATGCAGGAAGCCGGGGCCACAGCCGACATCGAGATGGCTTACACACTGGCCGACGGGCTGGATTACCTGCGCACTGGAATTAAAGCCGGCCTCGACATCGACGCATTTGCGCCTCGGCTCTCATTTTTCTGGGCCATTGGTATGAATCACTTTATGGAAATTGCCAAAATGCGCGCAGCACGCATGCTCTGGGCGAAAATTGTGAAGGAATTCAACCCCAAAAATGAAAAGTCGATGGCACTGCGCACGCACTCGCAAACCTCGGGCTGGTCGCTCACCGAACAAGACCCGTTCAATAACGTGGGACGCACCGCCATTGAAGCGATGGCCGCTGTGCTTGGCCACACTCAAAGTTTGCACACCAACGCGCTGGACGAAGCCATTGCACTGCCCACCGATTTCTCGGCACGAATTGCCCGCAACACGCAGTTGCACCTGCAAATGGAAACAGAAATCTGCCGTTCGCTCGACCCGTGGGCCGGTTCGTACTACGTGGAATCACTTACAAACGAGTTGGCACGAAAAGGCTGGGAACTTATTCAGGAAGTGGAAAAACTGGGCGGAATGTCCAAAGCCATCGAAACCGGTGTGCCAAAAATGCGTATTGAGGAAGCAGCGGCTCGCGCGCAGGGGAGAATAGACGGAGGTTCGCAAACTATTGTGGGAATCAACAAATACCGGCTCGACAAGGAAGACCCCATCGATATTCTCGACATCGACAACACGGCAGTGCGCCTGTCGCAGATTGAACGACTGAAAAAACTGCGTGCCGAACGGAATGAGGAAGAAGTTCAGTCAGCACTGGCAGCCATTACCAAAACCGCCGAAACTGGTAAAGGAAATTTACTGGAACTGGCGATTGATGCAGCAAAAAAACGTGCATCTTTGGGCGAGATTTCAGATGCCTGCGAAAAAGTGGCAGGACGATATAAAGCAGTAATCAGAACAATAGAAGGCGTGTATAAATCGGAAGCAAAAGATAAATCGGAGTTTAAAGAGGCGCAGGAGCTGGCACAAAAATTTGCCGAAATGCAAGGTCGCCAGCCGCGCATCATGGTAGCTAAAATGGGCCAGGACGGTCACGACCGCGGCGCCAAAGTGGTGGCCACGGGCTACGCCGACCTCGGCTTCGATGTGGATGTGGGGCCGCTCTTCCAGACTCCGGAAGAAGCAGCCAAACAGGCTGTTGAAAACGACGTGCATGTACTGGGTGTTTCGTCACTGGCAGCAGGACACAAAACTTTGGTGCCTGCTGTTATCGAAGAGCTGAAAAAACTGGGTCGCGACGACATCATGGTTATCGTAGGCGGAGTAATTCCGGCACAGGATTACAAATACCTTTACGACGCAGGCGCTGTGGCCATTTTCGGCCCGGGAACCAGCGTGGCCGCCGCCGGAAAGAAAATACTGGAGATTTTGATTGAGGCGTACAAAGAAAATTAGATTTTAGTAGTCAGTACAAAGTAGGGAGAAATTAGTACAAAGTAGGGAGTACAAAGATATAAGACGGGAAGCCGGTTCTGTGAGGGGCCGGCTTTTTGGGTGCGGTGGTTTCCGAACCGCCGATTTAATGATCAAAAAATACCGCGTAGAATCCGGCGATTGCCCGCAAAGCGATCCCTTCGGGAAAATCGCCGATCCCGAAAAGAACGGATATTGTGAAATTTTATTCCAAATGCTCTTGTATCACTTTTCCCCAAATATCGTAGCCTTTTTTGTTCATGTGAAGATTGTCGTCGAGAAACACATCGGTAAAAACCTGGCCGTTTTCATCGAGCATGGCGTTCCAAACATCGGCATATTCCAGGTTATCTGTTTTGTTAGCCAACCTTTCCAGTTTTTTGTTCAACTTCTCGTAGTTTTTGCGCAGATGCCAGCGGGCTACACTGGGTTTGGGCGAAATGAGCACCAATTTGGTTTCCGGCAAATCCCGCTGAATGCGATCAACCAGCAATTTGGCTTCTTTCAAAATTTTCCCCGGCTTTTTATCACTCGCAATGTCATTGTCGCCTTCGTAAATAAACAGGTAGTCCGGGTTGTATTTCGGAATCAGTTTTTCGTAATAATGAATCAAATCGCTGAAATGCGAACCGCCAAAACCGTTGTTAATCACATTGAATTCAGGGAAATAATCCGCTACGTCTTTCCACATGAGCACGCTGGAACTTCCGGTGAAAAGAGCCAGTTTTTTACCGGGCTCAAACTGATGTTCTTTTTGAACAAGTTCTTTAATCTGCGATTGAAACCGGGTGGGGTCCTGGGCGTTCAGGTTATAAACTAAAAACAGGAAAGTAATTGCTATAAAATACAGTTTGCCGTTCATTTTATTTTACTTTAAATCTTTATAACTAATGAGTTGAATTCCCTTTTGCTTAATGGTTTGTTTCACCTTTTCGCTGGTAAAAACCCGGGTAACCCATTCGCGATCGAGGCCAACATTTTCGTAACCTTTATGTCCCACAGTTTTCATCTCATCTGTATCTTTTGCCGGATGCTCCACAAAAAGGTATTTGCCGGGCGTAAGCTTTTTCAGGTTTTCACAAAATTTATCGATACGCTGTTCCATGGGTACATCCCTGCCCCATCCCTGAAACCTTTGAAGCCCTTCAGTTTTCACTTCAAGCCCGTATTCTTTGGCCAGTCTGTTTACCAACTCGCCAATTTTCGGGTCGAGGCTGGTAAAACCCATGTGGCTTGAAAGATGTGATATGTGCGGAAGATGTTTTAGTGACAGTTCAATCTGCGCACGTAGCTCTTGTTCCATTTCCTCCAGTTTCCATTCTGATTCGGAAATGGATGAACCGGGTGGAAAGTTGGGATTTTTCCACACCATCGGAAAAAAATAACCGTCCGCATCAACCAAACCGAGGCAATGGGTGAGTGGGCGCCACTTTACACTGCTCCACTCGCTGGTGAGTGTTAAATGAATGCCCACATCGTAACCGGGATTTTCGTTCAGTAGTTGCACTGCCTCGGGAAACCATGCACAGGTTGGCATCAGCTCCACCGAACGGGCAATTCCGTTTTGGTACGATTCGATACATCCCACATTCGCCGCATGAAACGAACCAATGTCGTCAGCGCGGATGAGGAGCTGGATAGTATTTTCATTCTGAGCAGTTCCCATAAAAACTGATATTAAAAAAACGAAGAAAAAGAATATTTTTTTCATGCTAAAATTTATTTTGGGTTTTCCTTTGCGTCTTGGCGAGAACTTATTATCACGCAAAGACGCAAAGTTAATTGACAACAATCCTCTTATCCAAACCACTCCCGTTTTCTGCCCTGCATTTTATTCAGCACATCAATGGTAATGTTCACGTCGTTTACAATCTGGAAGTCGAACATGCCCACGCAAATAAAATCTGCACCGTTTTGGAACGCCCAGTTGAAGCCGTCTTCGGGCGAAATGGCGCCGGCAGCCAGCACCTTGAATCCCATTACAGGCACCTTTGCGCGTTCCACGAATTCCACTGTCCGGTCGGGAAACAGGCAGAAACAGTTATCGTGAAACCGATTGTGGTCAAGGTACCTTTTGCCGTCCACTTCAAACGGCACCCGGTTTTCGCGCGGGTGTGCCGACCAGTACCGGTCGTGGTGCATAGTCTTCATGTAGTAGTCGGGAATAATGCCCTGTTCTTCGCAGGCAATCAGCGCGTCCACAGTATGTGACGCCAATCCTGCGGTATAGCCTTGCGAACGAATGCGGTCCATCATTTTTCCAATCACATCCATTTTATTGTCACGCACCAGCCAGTCGCACCAGTTACCCTGAACCTGAATGATGTCCATTCCCGAATCGATGGCTTTGTCGATGTTCACATAGTAATCGTTGTTTTCCATGTCGGGATGAACCTGGCAAATTATTTTTATGTTACTGCCTGTCATTTTTCGGTATTTCGCCATGGTTTCTATGGTAGGAAAGCCGATGTTGATGGTGTCTATCCCGGCTTTCTCGGCCAGCATAAGGGTTTCAAAAATTTTCTTTTCAGTGTTGTACGCCCGAAAAAGCGAGGGTACATAAATGAGGTCGCGCGAGTGTGCCCAGCCGCCAATGAGGTTTCCGCCCAGCACCAGCCGGCTGATGGTTTGGTTGCCGATTTTCCCTTTGGGCAGTTCGCCTTTCAGTTCGCTGATGTCGGCGCCACCAATCTGTATGGTTGCTCCTGACAGAGTGTCCACTCCAAACTCCTGGCTTTCACGAAAAGCACCCCAGCCAATGATTCCCAAAGCAGGCAGAGTAGCCAGATTTTTTAATGCTTCTCTGCGGGAGGAAAGCACCTCCTGTTCTTGTTTAACCGGCTCTTTCGCCAATTTCTTTTTCGGCAAAAAATACTGAAGAGCATAAATTCCGTAACCTCTTTCTTTAATTAAAAGCAACAACAGCAATGCAGCGGCTTCTATAAAATTTTTATTTACAATATAGTAACTTCCTTCCACCGGGGCCAGCAGGGAACCGCCAAAAGGCGGATAGGCAAAATAGTACAAGGCCAGCAGTAAAATACCTGAAACCGATGCCGTGCGGATAAAAACGCCCAGAAAAAGAGCCAGTCCTATTAACAACAAAGCCGCAATATTGATGGGATCGATTATTTTCATCAGCCCTTCGGAAGCTGCCATCCAGTGGTAAAATCCGGCAAACGGACCGTTGGCATTGGCCAGATAGCCGGCAGCAGACCAGTTCGCAGCCCACAATTTTACCAGTCCTTCGTAGATAAAATGCCAGCCAATAGCCACGCGAAACAGGGTGATGATAAGTTTTTTCAGGTTTTGGTTATTCATAGTTCCTAATTTATAATCCTGTGAAAAAACAAAAATATCATTTTCCTTTTTCGAAATGTATTTTATACAGCATGTAAATCCTGAAAAGCAGCTATTTAGATTAATTTTTGATAATCAGATAGTACAACGTTTTGTATTCCGCACCATCAATTGTAAAATTCCCCTCTTGAACAGGTACTTTCCGACCGGTAATCAAGCCATCGTGATCAAGCACCAACACTTCAAAATTTTTCAGGTTTTTAGATGAAATTTTCGCATTCACCGGTTCCAGCAGGAGCGGTTTATCCCCTTCACTTTTCAGTATTGTTTTGTTTTCTGAATGTTCGTACTCCATCCCGGTATTCTTGGCACGGGCAACGGCAGTTACCAGAATTTTATCTGAACTTTGCAGATTTCCTTTTTCAGAAAGTTCTGTTATCAAAATAACGGCAAACGGATTATCCGTTTCTATCTGCCAATCGCCTAAATTCACCTTTTCATTCTGAGCAAAACCAATGATTCCTTTTGTTCCTTTTGTATCTATTGAAACAAAGTTTTTATCGCCGTAACTCCATTTTAGTTCATCTGTTACAGAGGTTATGATTTTGGTCGCCTCATTCCAGTATTCCGAAACATCGGGAATTTCCGTTTCCATGTTTTGCTCAGCAAATTGAACCGGGAATCGTCCGATAGCCAGCATTTCAGGCGTGACCGTACCCGTAAAACTTTTATCATCGTAACCTTGCCTCACCAGTTCTGTGAATCCCAATTCCCCTTCAGCCAGAGAAGGGATATGCACATTTCTGGTAGCAATTACCGGACTTTCGGTGACATCGCCGCGGTAAATCATTCGGGCAAGCGCCGGGTAAAGCCCCATGTGTAAGGGGCTGGTGGCATTGTAAACCCCGTGTCCTTCCGATTGCAAATACCTTGAAAACCGCGGAATATCCGTGGCAAACGAAAAGGAAGTGTCCCATCCCTGCAGGCCCAACCCGTAAACGGCAATGAGCGGAGCTGCTTCGGCTGTCCATTCGTTGGGCACCAGGCTCATCCATTCCGAAAAAGAAAACGGTCGGTTCACCACATCCTGCAGGCCTGTACTGAGCAAGCCCGAACCGGGTAGGGAGATAAGCGGCGTATTCTTTACGGTTCCTTCTGTCATGCGGTGGCCGCCGGCTCCCCCGCCAAAATAGTTGTGGCGGTCGATCATTCCCACTTCATAATCGGCATGCAGGTTATACAGGTGCGAAATTCCTGAACCAGCCTGCCAGCATGAGGCAACCAGTACACCTTTATATCCGGTTTCGCGAACAGCCTGTTCAAACTTCTTGTAAAAATCCACCTGCCGTTCATATAAAAACCGCATTTTATCGAGCACATGGGTTGCCATCGGGCGGTTTTCCTTCAGAGCTGTTTCGTATTCCCAACTGAATAACCCGTGGTTCGGATCGGGAAAAATGTTTTCCCGTTCAAGCGATTCCCCTTCGGGTATGTTTTCTGTACCCCAGGCTTTTACCAGCCCTGCCTGGCTGTTGTATTTCTTTTTCAGCCACTGCGAAAACTGCCTGCAAAGCAAAGACCGGTAGGTGGGCGCCTGCTCCAGCGACCTGCCAATGGCACCCCAGAAAATATTGTCTTCATTCTGAAATTCGATAAACGCCAGCGCCGGATCGTCGGCATAACGAAGTCCGGTGTGCGGATTAATATGGTTGAGCATATTCACAGTTAGGTCGATGCTGAGTTGCTGCAAATCAGGGGCAAAATTCACCAGGCTGGAAGTGGAGCCGTTCAGGTGCGCCCAGGGATATTCCAGGTTCTTAATTTCAGAATAAGCCAGCAACCGGCTACTGTCGCCCGGCATTACACGATGCCCGTAAATATGCGACCAGCCATAATAAATTCCTTTTTCACGCAATTTAGCCTGAAAATAATCGAACCGTTCAAACTTTTCGGGGTCGAATTCAGTGGATTTGTTGTTGTGATAGGCATACCACGAAAATTTGTGAAACCGGACAGCATTCATCCCGTATTTTGCCACAAAGTTGACAAAACTATCGGCCTTTTCAGCCTCAACATAGGGCAGGCGGCTGCAAATATTAGTACCCCAGAATTTTATTTCTGCACCATCTTCAAAAACCAGTTTATCCTCTTCATTCTGAACAAAACCATGTTTACCGGCAGGGGCATCGAGCCAGTGTTCTATTCCGATAATTCCCGGTTCCACTGTATTTGTGGGAGTAAACGGGAACCAGTCTTTAGCATTGTTTGAAAAGGATTGCCCGAATATGTTAACAGGAAAGGCAAATAAAAAAACAAATAAAAAGCGTGCTACCATCTTCGTAAAATTTTTATGTTCTAATTTCATCGTAAATTATCTTTTTCTCATTCTTACTACTGGTTAAACTTTAATATCATCGTCTCTCCTTCAGCAACCACTTTTTCATTTTTGAAATCCCAGGTTTTTACCGAAAGATTTTGAGGGTTTTGAATTGAAATTTTATTCAATGAAAGAATTCCGTGAACCACTTCAATTTTTGCCTCTTTATCACCAATTACAATTTCTCCCCAGGCAGAACCCGTGGACCAAAATGAACGGAAATCTGATTTGTTGATTTTCGGCGCGAAAGCCAGTTCTTTATTTACGCCATCGTATTCAAACCCTGATAGCGCCAGCAGAACCGACCATGCTGACAAAGCCCTCGCGTAATGCACCCCCGACTCGACGTGTTCAAACGGATTCCGCTTTATTCCGTTGTACCGGTTTTGAACTGCTTCGGTAATACGCAGGCCTTCTTCCACTTTTCCCGAATAAATGAGCGATGCCGCCACCTGGTATTCCACGCCGGTCCAGATTTCTTCGGCATACACAAACGGCAACACGGGTCGGTCTCCTTTGGGCCATGTACAGAGCACCATCCCTGCCTCATCATTCAATCCGTAAACACGCTGAACATTATTAAATTCCCGAAGGTTGGAAATAAAATTATGCTCATAAATCGCCATCAACGCTTTGTCAGTTTTTTCCTGTTCTGCAATATAACCGAGGCCTGAAACAAACGCAAGATATTGTCCCAGCAACTGATCGGCCAGGCAGCCATTGCCGTATTGGTACTTTGGAATTCTCCTTCCGTTTTCATCGGGTGGCGAAAGGTGGTCTTCATCGTACAATTCCGGATCATTTACAACAATCTGGATAAAATAATCGCCGTTCCAAAGCGAATCTGACATAAGTATGGAACCTTTCCGATAAACTTCTAGGTATTCTTTTGCCTTTGCTTTTTCGCCCATTGCCAAAGCCATTTCGTGACCGGCTTTTAGTGCAGCGAGATACAGCGAGGTAGTCATAGAACTGGGGCCATAAAAATCGATGTCGTATGTGTTGTGCTGACGGCCGGAAAGCAGTCCCGTTTTTTGCGGGTCCCATGCGTTTTGTTTGTTGCCTGTTTTATTAAGTGAGGGTTCGCCACTTCCGTACCAGGCAAATTCGAGCGCTTTTTGAATTTTGGGCCACAGTTTTGCCAGCCATTCATTATCGCCGCTGAATTTCCATTCGCGATAAGCCCTTATAATTGTTCCCATCTGCCCGTCGGCAGCAGCAGGTCCGTTAAACCAGTATTCACCGGCAGGAATTACGGAACGGTGAGTTTGAAAGCCGTCGTCAAACGTATTGTGCAAAAACTCGATTTCCCGCATTTTCCGTTCCAGCGTAGGGAACAGCGACGCCAGTGCCTGCTCGTAATTCCAGACATGCGTGCATGTTCCGGGGCAACACCAGCCATTGTCGAGCACTCCCTCATAACCATGAACTTCGCCGTCGGTTGTGACCTGTATCAGCGGACTTGCAAAGGTTGCCACCTGTGTATTTAATGCTTCAATTACATAATCAGGATACGAGGAATTACCAATAATACGGGCAAATGTCTCAGCTTTTTCGGTAAGAGTTTTTTCTTTCGTTAAAAATTGGTTCAAAACATCCAGTTCACTTGTAAAGTAATTGGCATAACTATTCTTAAAAACTTTTCCTACGGCTTCTGTAATTTCAAAAACCTCTCTTGCTGTGGTTATTCGTTCCGGGAAATACCAGGCCATGTAAAACGGAACCGAGGTTTCTTCTCCTGGTTTCAGATTGAAGGGGACAAGCACTGTTGCCATCCGATGGGTAGATTCATTGTATGAGGCAGGTTTGTAGGTGGTAACCCATTTCTCTTTTTTTATTTCGATTTGCCCGTCGTCACGGAAATCGTCCCAAAAAATGTGCGTTTCATCGCGCCAGGTGCCGGGAAACCAGTGGGTTTGAATCTGCACATCAGCAGCCGTTGTTCCCATAAAAAATGAACCACGAAAATTTACCGGCACATCTTCTCCTTCTGACGTAAACCGAATTCCCTCTACACCTTTTTCAGAAACAAATTCATTGATAATTCGATCTGCTTCTACCGGATTCTCCATTGATAAAGCAATAGAGGCATCGATGGTATTGTTTGTTGGATTTTTAATTATCCATCTGAATTTCGATACCGGATAATTGCTTGCTTCAAAATCAAGGGGAATGATTGGATTCACAATTTCCAGCGAAACATCAACCGGAACGGCATCGTCCTCGAAATTCCAAAAAAGATGCGGATAGTTATTTACTAACCTGGCTTCACTCATCCGGGGCAATCCCCAGGCATAAACATGAGTGATATTTTGGTAGGGAGGCAAAAGTTCTCGTTCCAGCAGGGTTACTTGTGGTTCTTTGCCTTGTTCCTTTAACCAAAGCGAGAAGAATGTTTTTTCAAGACGTCGCTGCCGGTCGGGGCGGTTAAACACCTCGACATGTTCAATGTTTCCCCTTCCCCCAACAAGAATGTTTCCGGTGCTCACGCCGCCAACCGGAATTCGCAGGGTTTGCAGTTCAGAACCTGTAAAAGTTGATTTTTCAGACAATTGAGCACCAGAAATGCCGCAAAAAAAAGTTGCTATTACGGTTAAAAAAAATGGCTTCATACAAATATTGTTTTGCTGAGATTACTTCTATTCTGATTCGTAAATATGCAGCACCCAGTCACTGTAATCAAGTGTTCCGGGGTACATACCAGGTGCGGTAAACTGAACTTTTCGGCCACCTTTAATTTGTCTTTGTGGTGTTGATTCACCCGTTGCCGGATTATACCAGTAAAAGTTAAACTTTTTTCCTTCAGCCGTTTGACCCATATCAAGGTGCATCATACCACCATACCGCAAATAAACAACATATTCTTTTCCCGGATTCGCAAGGCAAAACGGTTGCGGCGAATCACTTACCAGTTCTGGTAAAGGTTTCATGTCCCACCACTTCACCTTTTTAAAAAACTTAGCCAGGTGCTGCATCGAAACTGCTCCTTCATAGTCAAACGATTCGATTTCAGCCCCAACCTCAATGGGCCAGGAGCCACCTCCGCGAGAGGGAGCTTCCGGCACGCTTGCAAGCCAAACATGTCCACCACCATAAGTGTGCCCTGCCGCCCCGGAAAGAACAGCTCCCCAGGCAGCCAGCCGGACATCTTTACCGGTTGGATTTCCTTCCACAAATTCATACCAGGGCTCGGTAACCACAATGGGCTTTGCAGGTTGTCGCTGGTATTCAGCAGCCACAACAACCGGTATCATTTCGTTGGCATATTTCCCGTGCCCCGATTGCATTTGATTGTAATCTAGCCAGGGTTCGTTGTTCAACACCTCCCCCGTTGACCACTGCGGAGCATCTGCGCCGCCGTCCCAGAACGGAGGCGTATTATGCAAACTGACAATGCGTTGATAAGGATCTTCCTCTTTTACCAGTTCGCCCAGTTCTTTCCAGAAATCGATGTCAAAACCAGCGTTGTTGTGCATGTTGTATTCTCCTGCAAGTACCCAAACTACATTATAGGCTCCGAAACGATGAATGAGGTAACGCCACCAGCGCTTCATTTTTTCTGCCCCAATCTTTTCATTCAGTTCAGGACGGCTCCACCAGCCGTGAATCCAAACCGTAATTCCTTTCGAGTTGGCATAAGCAATCATTTGTTCCACTTTTCGGGCGTGATCAGCATCGAGAACAGAATACGATTCATCCAGGAGAGAACTTTCCCTTCCCCAGCCATTGCCGGGAACAAACAACTGCCCAACGTTAAAACCTTTTTCAGCCCGGTTATCCACCATTTTCTGAAAAGTTTCAAAATAAATTCTTCTGTTTGTCCAGTTCCACCATGTATCGCCTATCCACAAAAATGGCTCTCCGTTGTCATACTCAAAATAATGTCCGGCATTTATACCGTCTTTTCTGACGCGAATAAAACCATTTCTGATGGGGTTTGACTTCAATTCTTCTTCACTCCAATCAACAACTTTAATTTCCCCGGTAACACCGTTCAACCCGTCGTCATTTGAAAATGAAGTGTATTCCCAGGTTCCTGTATAAGGAGCAGCGAAATTCACTTTCCATTCATTACCGCCATCCCAGAATCCCACAATTTCGATTGTTTTATCTTTGGCTTCGCCATCAATACCTTTAAAAGTAACCCTCAGCAAATCATCCGGTTTATGGGCGGGTATATCGGCATACGGATTGGAATATTGTCCGTCTGCTGTGAAAACAATTGGATAAGCTTCCCATTTATGAACATGTTGACTTTTTGCATTAAATATTACTGCAACCAGAAAGGCAAACAATCCGGCAATTTTTACTAAATACTTCATTCTCATTTATTTAAAAATAATCTCTTATGATTCAATTACATCCAGCCAGTTTTGAACAACCTGCCGGGCCTGGTCGTTCAACTCGCTCAATTCTTCGAATGAGATAACTCCATCGGCCACCTGCCCGGAAATAATCATCAGGTATTTTGATCCCGACATGTTATCATACCTGCGGGCCAGGTGCTTGTCATGGGAAATCAGTTGTTTGTAGATGGAAAAGTAAGCTTCCCGGGTTTCCAGTTTCCCGGATTTCCATTTTTCAATAACAGCATTTGCTTTTTCAATGCTGTTTTGATATTCCCGCCGCAGACCTTTTTCAATTATCTCGCGGGCAATTTTTTTCTGCGATTTTGGTAATTCGTATGGCATAATTATATTGATTTTGGCATATTGTAAATATAGTCGAGATGATTGGATCTGGAATGAAGAATATCCAGATACCTGTTCACGTCTTCCCGGTATTCAATCCAGTAGTCCTCGTGCAGTTTTTTTGTAACGAGATTATAAAGCCGGTTGGTTGTGACTGCAAGTTTCGAATCGAAAACTGTCCAGCAGGTGCCCAAATCGTCAGTAAATCTTTCGAAAACAAAGGTTAAAATACTGTTTAACAATTCAGCTTCTCCAACAAAATCACTTGTAATCTTTGCATAATAATGGGTGGCGATCCGGTATTACGCAGATTTACAATAATTTGATCAAAAATTGCTCCTGCTTGTTAATATATAAACAACTAAAAATTAACAGTTAT
>NZ_JAWLCI010000015.1:0-72046 GCF_041687215.1 Mariniphaga sp. | reverse complement strand
ATTCCCTTACAAAAGTAAAGTA
This sequence comes from Mariniphaga sp., assembly GCF_041687215.1. Lineage (NCBI taxonomy): Bacteria > Pseudomonadati > Bacteroidota > Bacteroidia > Marinilabiliales > Prolixibacteraceae > Mariniphaga > Mariniphaga sp. The sequence goes on along the minus strand of NZ_JAWLCI010000015.1, from coordinate 72,024 downwards.
TTGATTTCCTTTAATTCCTACTATATTTCAATCGCAACCCGATGAATAAAAAAGGCGACCCACTGGCCGCCTTTAGCGAAACACAAAAAATATCATTCAATACTTTTTGAATTAAATCAAAGGTACTTATTTATGCCTGATAAAAAAAATGTCCGACCGTCGGACAAATATCGGACAAAAAACCAACAAAAAAGCCGCAAATAATTGAATTTCAATTCTTTGCGGCTTTGCCAAAGTGAACTTGGAGGGACTCGAACCCCCAACCTCCTGATCCGTAGTCAGGTGCTCTATCCAATTAAGCTACAAGTCCTTTTTTAAAGCGGTGCAAATATAATACTTTTTGCCAAACGGTATCAAACTTTACAGGTACTTTTCCATTTTGTCGCCGATTGTTACGTTTTCGTGAAAATCGACCTGAATTTTGAGGTTGGTTAACATGCGATCTGTGCCGGCCATATTGCAGGCTTCATGCACATTTTCAAGCAAACCAGACAGCTCTTCGAAGGTACATTCCACCACCGTTTCAAAAGGACAAACCTGATAGTTGAAACCCGTCTTTTGAATTGCTTCAATAGCCGCATCAACCAGTTCATATTTTATTTTTCCATCAGCTTCCGGAAGAACCTGGATGGCCACGTTAATTGTCCTCTTCTTCCAATTCATCGGGCAGTTCCAAATTATTTTGTTTGTTTACAATATCAAGTATTTCGTTGCGCGACAACACTTTCACGTTGGTAATTATCATATCTTCTTCCAAAAAATCTCCGTATTGGTTACACTCTTCCACCACGTTGCTGAAAACCTTTTTTATGTCGGCAGTAACTGGTAAAAGAACCAGGGATGTACAAAATCCTTCAGAAAAATCGATGGATTCGAATTCTCCATCCACCGGTTTCAAACCAAAAATGAGTTCATCTTTAACCAGTTTCTGCTGTGTTTTGGTGAGCAACTCATTTCGGTTCCGATTAATAAAAACCAGGTAGTAACGCAACTTTTTCCCTTTCCCGCCCAAACCGGTAGAAATAAAAAATTGCTGTTCGTCGAGCAGTGAGGTTTGCAGCAACATGCGGTTTTCCTGCACGGCAAGCACAGCCCAGCTTCTGATTTCTGAACCGGCTTGCTCCAAAAACTTTTCCAGTATGCGGTAAGCCTTCACATCGTCTGTTCCGGCCAACCCAATCAGAATTTCCTTTTTCTGATCCAGATCGGTTTCAGGCATAAAAAGTTCGTCAGCAAATTCTAGGTAATTTATTTCAGCCTGGTCCTCTCTCACCTTTCTGGAAATTTCAAAATATTTCATTTGAACTTCCAAATCAATTTGCTCTTCCAAAATATTGAAGTTACCTGGCAGGTCTTCAAACAACTTTTGAATGTCGTTATAAAATTCTTCGTCTTTCATTCAATACAATTGAACGGCAAAAATAACCAGAACTTATTAGATTAGGAAATGAGGATGAATATTACCCTGTTTTATTTACCCCTGATTATTCATGAATAATCCCTATCTCCGATAGCGCCTAAGATTCAGTAATCCCGATTCTCGGGACAACTTCATCTAAGTCGGGATTAACCTGAACTTGATTCATATTTTAATAAATTTATGAATAGTTCAGGTTAAATGGAATTTAAATATCTTTGCAAGCCTGTTTTAATTTGATTTAAATAAAAAGAAGAAGGGCTGACCGATTGTGAAGTTGAGCGAGGTAAAATATCAGGAAACAGTTATCATTACAAAAATATTAGGTCACGGATCGTTTCGCCGGCGGATTTCAGAAATGGGATTTGTGAAAGGGAAAGAAGTGAAAGTGATTAAAAGTGCCCCTTTTAAAGGCCCCATCGAATTTAAAATCCTGGATTACAATGTTTCGCTGAGGAAGTCGGAAGCTGACCGCATTGAGGTGGTTCCGGTGAGTGAATTTGACACATCGAATAACGGTAGTTACGAAGGTGTAATCGACCGTAAAATTCAATTGGTAAATCAGTCGGAACGAACCCGCACAATCAACATCGCACTTGTGGGAAATCCAAACTGCGGAAAAACCACCCTGTTCAATTTCATTTCAAAATCGAAGGAAAAAGTTGGGAATTACAGCGGGGTGACTATTGATGTTAAAAAAGCCAAACTAAAAGCCAAAGGTTATACGTTTAATTTTTTCGATTTGCCCGGAACATACAGTCTGACTGCCTATTCCAACGAAGAAATTTTTGTAAGGGAATTCATTTACGAAAAAACACCGGACATTGTTATCAATGTAATCGACTCCACCAACATTGAGCGAAATCTTTTTCTCACAACTCAGCTAATAGACATGGATTTGCGCATTGTTTGCGCGCTGAATATGTATGATGATTTGGAGCGAAAAAAGATACAATTCAAAACCAACGAAATTTCGCGCTTACTGGGTATTCCATTCATCCCAACCATAAGTTCGAAGGGAATTGGATTGGATAACCTGATTGACAAGGTGATTGAAGTTTTTGAAGGGCGGGATAAAATTACGCGACATGTGCACATTAATTATGGAAAAGATTTGGAAGAATCCATTCGGAAAATCAGGGAAAAAGTTAAGGAAGACAAGCCTGTTACCGATAAAATTTCTTCGCGTTTTCTTGCATTGAAACTACTGGAAAAAGACTCACATATAGAGGAACTGCTGGCAAATTATTCAAACTTTTCAGAAATTAAAAAAACTACCGAAAGGGAAATTAAAAAAGTTGAGTCGCTTTATAACGAGCAAAGTGAAACGGTAATTACCGATGCCAAATACGCATTTATTACCGGCGCACTCAAAGAAACATTCAAAAATCCACTGCGAAAAGAAAGATCCAATTCAGAAAAAATTGACGATGTATTAACCCACCGGATTTGGGGATTGCCCATTTTCACGGGCATTTTGTTTGTCATGTTTTATGCCACTTTCAACCTGGGTGCTTTACCAATGGGATGGATTGACGAAGGTGTGCTGGCTTTGGGCAACTTTTTTTCAGGAATAATGCCCGACGGAATGCTGAAAGATCTGATTACCGACGGAATAATTAGTGGCGCCGGCAGTGTGTTGGTTTTTCTGCCCAACATTCTCATCCTGTTCTTTTTTATTTCCCTGCTCGAGGAGTCGGGATATATGGCACGTGCGGCTTTTATTGTGGACAACATTATGCACAGGTTTGGCCTTCACGGACGCTCATTTATTCCGCTGGTTATGGGTTTTGGCTGCAATGTGCCGGCCATTCTGGCTACTCGTTCCATGCGCAACCGTGGCGATCGGTTGCTAACCATGCTCATTGTTCCGTTTATGTCGTGCAGTGCGCGGCTGCCGATTTATATCCTTATCATTTCTGCCTTTTTTATAAAATACCAGGCACTTATTTTAATCGGAATATATGCTGTTGGAATTGTATTCGCTTTTTTAACGGCACAAGTTCTCAACAAAACAGTTTTTAAAAACAAGGAAACTCCTTTTGTTATGGAACTGCCATCGTACCGGATGCCAACCCTGCGGAACATAATTTTTCACATGTGGGATAAAACCCAGCACTACCTAAAAAAAATAGGAACCATTATTTTGCTTGGAGTAATCATAATATGGGCATTGGGCTATTTCCCGCGCGAATCGGAACATACAGAATATTTTAACCGGCAATTGACTGCCATTGAGTCCAATACAGAATTCAACGACACTCAGAAAACAGAATTTACCAGAGATGTGCAACAGGCAATGGAAGCCGACAGGCTGGTTAATTCTTACCTGGGAAAAATGGGGCGAGGAATTGAACCGGTTATGCGACCGCTGGGTTTAGACTGGAAAATGAGCATTGCCCTGGTTGCCGGATTGCCGGCAAAAGAGATTGTAGTGAGCACCATGGGAGTTTTGTACCAGAGCAGTGACGACGAATCAACTGTCAATCTTCAGCAAAAATTACAAAATGAAATTCATACAACCGGCAAACGCCAGGGCGAAAAAGTTTTTACCCTGCCTGCCGCACTTGCTTTTCTGATTTTTATATTGCTGTACTTCCCGTGTGTTGGCGTTGTGGCTACCATAAAAAATGAAGCCGGTTCGTGGAAATGGGCTGCATTTGTAGTTATTTACACTACAGTGCTGGCGTGGGTTACTGCTTTTTTAGTTTATAATTCAGCAAACCTTTTTCTGTAAAAAATGATACAGGAAATTATTACATACGTTATTGTTGCACTGGCAATTGGCATGGCGGTTTATAAAAGCTACAAAAAACTGAAACGAAAAAAATTGCTAAAACAATCTGACGGGAAAATTGGTTCTTCCACTTCACAATCTGCCTGTTCCAATTGCATTGCAGATTGTATTTTAAGAAATGCTTCAACTGAAATAAAAAATGAAAATGCCCAACTTTGCGAAAAGAGCATAGAAAAACTTAAATGTTCCTGAGGTTTCGGATGATTTCTTTGGGATTTTCAGAACCAAATACAAAACTTCCGGCAACCAAAACATCAGCGCCGGCTTCAACCAACTTTTTACCGGTGTCGTAATTTACTCCGCCATCCACTTCAATCAAACATTCCGACTTGCTTTCCAAAATAAGCTTTTTGAGTTGCTTCACTTTTTTATAGGTATGGTGAATAAATTCCTGGCCACCAAATCCCGGGTTAACCGACATTAAAAGTACCATGTCAAGCTCAGTAATTATATCCTCTAAAACCCTGACCGGAGTGTGCGGATTCAGGCAAACACTGGCTTTCATTCCATTTTCCCGAATTTGGTTTACCGTGCGGTGCAGGTGCAGACAGGTTTCGTAATGAACTGTAAGCCAGGATGCACCGGCTTCGGCAAAAGCTTCTATGTAATTTTCCGGATTGACAATCATCAGGTGAACATCAAGCGGCTTTTTGGCAATTTTTTTCACGTGCTCAACAATGGGAATTCCAAATGAAATATTCGGAACAAAAACGCCGTCCATTACATCACAATGAATAAAATCGGCCTCGCTTTCGTTTATCATTTGGATATCTCTTCCCAGATTGTTAAAATCGGCTGCAAGAATAGAAGGTGCAATTTTTGGTTTTGTCATAAAAATGAAAAATTATTGCCCGAGGTAGGCTTTCAGTAAACGGTTTCGGTATTGGTTTCGTAATTTTTTTATGGCTTTTTCTTTAATCTGACGGACTCTTTCGCGGGTAAGTCCAAATTCATCGCCAATTTCTTCCAGCGTATGCGGGGAACATCCGTTCAGCCCAAAATAATAACGAAGAATGTCGGCCTCCCGATCGCCCAAAGTAGCAAGTGAACGTTCAATTTCCAGCCGTAAAGAACTGTTAATAAGGCCAGAATCAGGGCTGGGTGAATCATCGTTCAACATAACATCGTACATGTTATTCACTTCTTCATCGCGCAGCGGGGCATCCATCGAAATATGGATATTGGAAAAATTCATGGCATCTTCAACCAGTTCAGATGTAGATTCCATGAGTTCCGCCACTTCATCGATGGTAGGATCGCGCTGGTATTCCTGCTCCAGTTTGTTAAACGATTTGTTGATTTTGTTAATTGAACCAATTTTGTTCAATGGCAAACGCACTATCCGGGACTGTTCGGCAAGTGCCTGCAAAATAGACTGTCGAATCCACCAAACGGCATACGAAATAAATTTGAATCCTCTTGTTTCATCAAAGCGCTCGGCAGCTTTTATTAATCCCAGGTTTCCTTCATTAATTAAATCGGGTAAACTCAACCCCTGGTTCTGGTATTGTTTCGATACAGAAACAACAAAACGAAGGTTGGCTTTAATAAGTTCTTCGAGGGCTTCACGGTCTCCTTTTTTAATTCGTTTGGCGAGTTCAACTTCTCTTTCTGCAGACAACAACTCTACCTTCCCAATTTCATGCAAATACTTATCAAGCGACAAGGTGTCACGATTAGTAACTTGCTTGGTAATTTTAAGTTGTCTCATAAAGTTGGTTTTATCACAATCTTTTCATGCAAAAATGTCAAATCGAAATTAAACGGCTCAAAATTAATACAGTTTTTAAAATATCTATACGAAATTTAATTCGTTTTGTTAGCAGAACGTTGCTACAATAAAAATGTTCAGATGAGGAAACGGTTCACTAAAGGCTCATCAGGTAATTTTTGAAGGAGTAAAAATCACTGCTCATTGAAATCGCCTTCTTCTTTCCGCTCATAAATTCAGCAAGTTTTTGAGGAAGCAGAATGTTTCCCTTGCCCACAACAGTTTCTACTGTTTCGGTAAATTTAGCCGGGTGTGCTGTTTCCAAAAAAACTCCAACCTGGGTTATTTTCAAAAACTCTTCCAATGCCATGTAACCACATGCTCCGTGCGGATCGCAAAGGTAACCGGTTTCCTCAAACACTTTTTTAATGGTTTTCCTTATCTGTTCATCAGAATATCGAAAACCTTTAATCACCGATGAAATTTTTTTATATGAATGGTTATACAAATCGAGAATCCGGTCGAAATTGCTGGGAGTTCCTACATCCATAGCGTTGGCAATGGTTTCCACTGAAGGACGGGGATTGTAATTACCGGTTTTTAGATATTCGTAAACCACGTCGTTTTCGTTGTTGGCTGCTAAAAATTGAGTTACCGGAAGTCCCATCTCGCGGGCAAACAATCCGGCAGTGAGGTTCCCAAAATTACCGCTTGGAACAGAAATTACAAGTTCTTTATCTTGAAGGACTCCCTGCTCTTTCAGCCGCGCAAAAGCGTTAAAATAATAAAACGCTTGCGGAAGAAAACGCGCCACATTGATGGAATTGGCCGAAGTTAAAAGCAACTTTTTATTCAATTCCTCATTGAGAAAGGCAGTTTTAACCAAAAGCTGGCAATCGTCAAAATTCCCGTCCACCTCCAAAGCCGTAATATTTTGACCGAGCGTGGTAAACTGCGATTCCTGTATTTTGCTCACCTTTCCTTTGGGATACAGCACATGCACGTGAATACCTTCCACGCCGAGAAAACCGTTGGCTACGGCGCTGCCTGTATCGCCCGAAGTGGCCACCAGCACATGCACCTGGTTGTCGTTTCCGGCCAGAAAATAGTTGAGCAAGCGCGCCATAAACCGGGCGCCCACATCTTTAAACGCCAGTGTTGGCCCGTGAAACAACTCCTGCGACCAGATGTTTTCTGTAACTTTTACAACAGGGCAATCGAACTGAAGTGTATCGTAAACAATTTCTTTGAGGGCGGCATCTTCCACGTCTTCGCCAAAAAATTTGTTCGCCACTTCAAACGCAATTTCCTGAAGCGAAAGATCCTGAATATTTTCAAAAAAATCCGGTTCGAATTTTTCAATCCGTTCAGGCATAAACAAACCTTTATCGGAGGCAAGCCCTTTTATCACTGCTTCCTTCAGGGTGACAGATGGAGTATTTTTGTTGGTGCTGTAATATTTCATATTTCTAAAAACTTTCGGATAAACTCATCCCCTTTCAACAAACCAAGTGCACCGTTTTTTACACTGAACTCATCGTACACTTCCACTTCGTCGGGTTCAATACCGGGTTTGTAAATCACGAACGGTACCGGTTCGCGGGTATGAGTTTTCAAAGCGCAGGGCGTGGGATGGTCGGGCAAAATGGCAATAGCCACCGGCTCGTCCATTTTTCGGGTTTCTTCCAGAATGTATTTTACTACGCGCCGGTCTAAATATTCAATGGTTTTGATTTTAAGCTCCACGTCGCCTTCGTGGCCGGCTTCGTCGCTGGCCTCGATGTGCAGGTACACAAAATCGTTGGTTTTCAGCGCTTCCACCGTGGCCTGCGCTTTTCCCTCGTAGTTGGTATCGTACAAACCGGTGGCGCCTTCCACATGAATCACTTCCATTCCGGCGTAAACACCAATTCCGTGCACCAAATCAACTGCAGAAATTACAGCCGATTTTTCCACTCCAAACATTTCCTTTAAAGTGGGCATCTGCGGTTTGTAACCCGGCGACCAAGGCCAAATGCTGTTGGCAACCGCTTTGCCTGCATTTTTCCGTTTTTGATTCACAGGGTGATTTTCCAACACTTCCTGCGATTTCAAAATAAGTTCATTTAACAGGTGGGCTGTTGAAATGGCTTTAATTGATGTGGAAGTGACTAAAACATCTTTAAATGGGGTTCCCGGAACATCGTGTGGCGGGGTGCATTTCAATTCTTTATAGCCGTTTTTCACCACCAATAAATGCCGGTAGGAAACACCTGGATAAAATTTCACCTGATCACTGCCCAGTTTTTCATCCAGAAAATGAATCAACTCCGCAGCTTCTTCGCTGGAAATATGCCCGGCTGAATGGTTTTTAAGAATTCCATTTTCGATAGTGAGTAGGTTGCAGCGCAGGGCCAAATCGCCGGATTGAAGTTCAATGCCCATGCTGGCCGCTTCGAGCACTCCGCGCCCGTCGTAAACTTTTTCCACATCGTAACCTAGAACTGCCATGTTGGCAATTTCGCTGCCCGGGTGCATGGTGTCGGGAACAGTAATCAGCCGGCCTGTTTGCCCGTTTTTTGCCAGCCAGTCGATGTGTGGTTTTTCAGCCATCTGCAATGGCGTTTTTCCACCAAAATCAGCCAGCGGTTCATCCGCCATTCCATCACCAAGTATAATTAAATGCTTCATTTTTAAAAACTCTGAACTTTAAACTTTGAATTCTGAACTATATATTCGATACTTTAATCAGGTCGGCAAAAACGCCGGCGGCAGTTACCGAAGCACCGGCGCCGTATCCTTTAATTAACATGGGAAATTCGTTATACCGCTCGGTGGTGTACATCACCAGGTTGTTGCTGCCCTCCAAATCATAAAACGGATGCCGTGAATCCACTTCCTGCAATCCAATTAGTGCTTTCCCGTTTTCATATTGCGCCACAAACCGCCACTTTTTATTTTCGGTTTCCAGTCTTTTTCGCTTTTCTTCAAATCCGACATCGAGTTGAGAAATATTCTTCCAAAAATCGTCAAGTGAACCATCAAAAAAATCATCGGGTACAAACCGGTCAATGGTAATATCTTCCATTTCAAGCGGATAACCTGATTCACGCGCAAGAATGAGTATTTTCCGTGCCACATCCACACCATTCAAATCCATTCGCGGATCGGGCTCAGAATAACCCTGTTCCTTTGCCATTCTGATGGTTTTGCTCAAAGGAAGTTCTTCCGAAATCGTATTGAAAATAAAATTCAGGGTTCCGGAAAGAACAGCCTCAATTTTTAAAATCCGATCGCCTGAATTCACCAAATCATTCAGGGTGTTTATAATCGGCAATCCGGCTCCCACATTGGTTTCGAACAAAAATTTAACGCCTTTTTGTTTGGCCATATTTTTGAGCCCGATATAGTTTTCGTAAGTTGAAGAGGCAGCCACTTTGTTGGCCGTAACCACCGAAATATTGGCACTCAGAATTTCTTTATAAAAATTTGAAACCTCATCAGATGCAGTGCAATCCACAAACACCGAATTGTAAATATTCATGTCTTTCATTTCGTCCACAAATCCCTGCAGGCTCGATTTTTTTTCTGATTGTTCCAGCATTTCTTTAAAAGAATTCATTTCGATTCCCTCGCGCTGAAAAACCATTTTTCTGGAGTTGGCCACGCCGGTCAGTTTCATTTTAAGGTGTTTTTCATCCAGTAGTTTTTGCTGCTGCTTTTGCAACTGTTGCAGCAAACTACTGCCCACAGTGCCCACTCCCATAAGGAACACATTCAGTTCCACATTTTCGGAAAGGAAGAACGATTCGTGCACCACATTCAGGGTTTTGCGCAATTCAAGAGTTTTTACCACCCACGAAATGTTCAACTCCGAAGCACCCTGCGCAATGGCAATGATGTTGATCCCGTTTTTCCCGATGGTGGAAAACAATTTTCCGGCAATGCCCGTAGTGTGTTTCATGTTTTCGCCCACAATGGCCACAACCGATAATTCTCTTTCGATATCAATTTTACTAACCTGTCCCGTTTCAATTTCTTTTTCAAATTCATTACGAATGGCGCTTTCAGCCAGTTCAACAGCATGCTCATCAATGGCCACGCTAATGGAATTTTCTGAAGATGCCTGTGATATCAGAATCACATTTACACTCACACTGGCCAATGCGGTAAACAAACGCATGGAAATACCGGTAACTCCCACCATACCAATTCCCTGCAAGGTAACCAACGAAATGCCGGAAATAGAAGAGATTCCTTTAATGGGCCTTTCTTTTGGAGTTTTGGCACTGCTTAATATAAGCGTTCCCTCATTTTCGGGGTTGAAGGTATTTTTAATTCGAATGGGAATTCCTATTTGATAAACCGGCAAAATGGTTGGCGGATAAATGACTTTGGCCCCAAAGTGCGAAAGTTCCATTGCCTCTGAATAGGTAAGCTCCGGAATAGTGTATGCCTTGCTGATAACGCGCGGATCGGCAGTCATAAAACCATCCACGTCAGTCCATATTTCAAGCGAATCCACTTTCAGAGCAGCAGCCATAATAGCTGCGGTATAATCAGAGCCACCTCGGCCAAGAGTTGTAAATTCGCCTTTGGCGTTTTTGGCAATAAACCCGGGCAAAATGGCAATTCCTGTAAATTCAGCAAATTCCTTTTTTATTTTCTGGTTGGTAATTCCGAAATCTACACGGGCTTTTCCAAAATTACTGTCGGTTTGAATCAGTTCGGCAGAATCAATTCTCACAGCGCCCGGAATAAATTGTGCAACCAGGTGCGACGAAATCCGTTCTCCAATGCCGGCAATCCGGTCGAGGGTTTTTGCTGTTAATTCGCCAACAAGGGTAATTCCGGTCAGAATTTGCTCCAGTTCATCGAGTAATTCTTCGGCAATGTAAACCATAGCTCCCGAACCGTTAAAAAGTTCGTTAATGGCTTGCTTGTGCCGGTTTTTAATTTCTGCAAGCAGAGGATGAAAATCGTCCGTTCCGGTTGAAGCAATTCGTGCAGCATTCAGAATGAGGTCGGTTACACCGCCAAGCGCGGAAACCACAACGATGGTATCTTCTTTTTGCTGAAGGACAATTTCCTTTACCATTCTGATAGTGGCAGCCGAGCCTACTGAAGTTCCTCCAAACTTTAAAACCTTCATTTCATTTCACTTTAAAATAAAAAAACCGGATGAAACGACAGAATCGGATCATCCGGCAATATCTGTCAATTTACTTTTATTAAGCTGTTGTTGTTGTTTTTCCTGAGATAGCTTCCAGAATTTTTGTTTCAAGTTCGTGTGCCAGTTCCGGATTATCGAGAATCAGGTTGCGTACCGTTTCGCGCCCCTGCCCAAGTTTGGTATCGCCGTAACTAAACCAGGAACCGCTTTTTTTAATGATATTATATTGAACGCCCAAATCAATGATTTCACCTGATTTGGAAATACCTTCACCATAAAGAATATCGAACTCGGCCTTACGGAAAGGCGGCGCCACTTTGTTTTTTACCACTTTCACCCGCACATTGTTTCCCATCGCTTCTTCGCCGTCTTTAATCTGGCCAATGCGGCGAATGTCGAGGCGCACAGAAGCATAAAACTTTAAAGCGTTTCCACCGGTTGTGGTTTCGGGATTTCCGAACATTACACCAATTTTTTCGCGTAGCTGGTTAATAAAAATGCAGCAGGTTTTTGTCTTATTGATATTAGCCGTAAGTTTTCGCAAAGCCTGAGACATGAGTCGCGCCTGCAAACCCATTTTGGAATCGCCCATTTCACCCTCAAGTTCAGCTTTTGGCGTGAGTGCAGCAACCGAGTCAATCACCACAATATCAACAGCACCTGAACGTACCAGATTATCCACTATTTCGAGGGCCTGTTCTCCGTTATCGGGTTGCGAAATGAGCAGCTCTTCAATATCCACTCCCAGTTTTTGGGCATAATACGGATCGAAAGCATGTTCGGCGTCCACAATGGCAGCAATGCCGCCGGCTTTTTGCGCTTCGGCAATGGCATGAATAGCAAGTGTTGTTTTACCCGATGATTCAGGACCGTAAATTTCCACCACACGCCCACGCGGATAACCGCCAATTCCCAAAGCCACATCAAGTGCAATGGAACCTGATGAAATGGCAGGAACATCGTCTGCAACCCGGTCACCCATGCGCATTATTGAGCCCTTGCCGTAACTTTTTTCAATTTTGTCCATGGTAAGCTGAAGCGCTTTCAGCTTTTCCTTGTTTACCTGTGTTTTTTCTTCTTTCGTCATGTTCAGAAAAGGTTAAAGGTTTATACTTTCTAAAATTTGATTTGTATGATCTTTGGTTTTCACTTTTTCAAAAACTTCCTGAATAATTCCGTTTTCATCAATTATAAAAGTGGTTCTTAAAACTCCCATGTACTTTTTGCCGTACATACTTTTTTCGCCCCAGGCTCCGTAAGCCTGTAAAATTTCCTTTTCGGTATCGGCAATCAGGTCAAACTTCAAACCGAATTTTTTCCTGAATTTTTGATGCGATTCCACACCATCGGGACTAACGCCAACTACTTCAAAACCTTTTTCGAGCCAATCGTTGTAATTGTCATTCAGGTTGCACGATTCAGCAGTGCATCCCGGTGTGTCATCTTTCGGATAAAAATAGAGTATCAGTTTTTTACCGGAAAAATCACTTAATTTAATTTCTTTGCCATCCTGATTAATTCCTGAAAAATCAGGAGCTTTATCTCCTGCTTTTAATGCTGTCATGTTATTTTATTTTTTTTTCGAAGAGTTACAAATATACGTTATTTAATAATAAAAGTTAAGTAACTTATCAACAGAATCCTGCTGTTTCCAATCTGCCGAATGTACCGCATTGCACAATTTTTGTAATTTTACAGGGTATTTGAAAAAAATACAAATTGAAATTATGCAAAGTTTTAAAAATATTACCAGGTTAACATGCTTCATTTTTCTTTTGTTTTCGGTGAATGGAAGAATTTTTGGCGTGCAACAGGATGTTTCGGCAGTAAGAGCCATGCAACTTTTTGATGCCGGCAACTTTGCGGAAGCAGAAAAATTTTTCAAAGTTTTATTGGAAGAAGACCCCGGAAACCCGATGTTAAATTATTATTATGGTGCATCGCGTACCGAAACCGGACATTTTGGCGACAAAGATTTAAATTACTTGCAGCAGGCCGGGAAAAATGTAACTCCGGACAGACTTCATTATTATCTGGCATTGCAATATCACGCCAGGAGTAACTGGGAACAGGCCCTGAAATTTTATAACCAGTTCAGATTAAGCGTGCCTGAGAATGAACAACAGGAACTGGGACTTGCCGAAAAAATTCAGCAATGTTTCAACCAGGAAAATCCTTTTGTTGAACCAGCAGGTATGCAAACCACTGAACAGAAAGAAGAAAAGACAGAAACCGACATAGCAAATGAGGAAATAATTTCTCAGGAAACAAAAGAATCTTCTGCCCTTTTAGAAGAACCTGAAACTTTGGCACCAAATGAAGAATTGGTTGAAGCAGGTCAACAGGAAGAAAATGAAATTCCACAGTCAGAAGTTACTCCGGAAAATGACAGCAAGGAAACTGAAACAAAAACTGAAGATTCCAGCTCATCCATTGATTTTAACATTGGCCGAAAAGCTTTACCCGATTTACCCGGAGTAAAAACAACTTACGAACTTCCGGAAGGTGAACAAATTACATTTCAGGTAAACAACAACATCAGCTATTTTTTCAGTTCGCAGTTTCAGACAGATGAAGGGCAACAATTATTTGAACAGGGCCAGGCACTGAAAAAAGAATTGGATCAAAAACTTATGGAAGTAAATAAATTACGTGAAGTTTACAGAAAAGAATCAAATCCTGAAATTAAAGCAAATTTGGGTGAAAAGATTCTGGCTCTGGAAACGGATTCTTACAGTCTTCGGAATGAAGTAAACCAAAAATTTGCTACCGCCAGAAATGCTGAAACACTGTTCTGGAACAATGCCGGATCAGTTGCAGTTTATAATTTTCAGGTTGAAAATGAAAAAATCAAATCGGTTTTGAGAGGTGAAACACCAGAGCCGGAACAAACCAATCCAGAAAAAGATTCAATTGTAATACTCCCGCTGGCAGTATCAGAAATGTTTGAACCAAAATCTGCAGATACGCGTCAATCCACTGACAATCTGCTTTATAAAATACAAATTGGCGCCTACAGCCGGGGAGTTCCCGCATACCGGCAACGATTGTATAATAAATTAGAACTCATTCGACGGATTGAAAATTATACTGATGAAAAGGGAGTAGTAGTTTATACTACCGGAAACCTTACCAATTTGGAGGATGCGGAAAAAATGCGCAACCAGGTGAAGCAGGAAGGAATAGAAGATGCGATAGTTGTACCGTATTTTAACGGAAAAAGAATAACTTTGGAGCAGGCAAAAAAAATTGAAGCAGGAGATGACATCTAAAGAAACTAAGCGTAAACCGGATTCCGGAAAAAAAAATGAAGTATATGGCGAACATTCGCTCATTCTTCATAACGATGATGTGCACAGCTTCGACTACGTAATTGAAGCATTGATAGACATTTGCGACCACGATTACGAACAGGCAATGCAGTGCACATTAATCACACACCATAAAGGCAGTTGCGATATCAGAAAAGGAAAGTTTGAAACCTTAAAACAAATGAAAGACGCACTAACAGAAAGGGAACTAAACACCACCATAAATACACAACCATGAGCGCATTTGCCATTATATTACTTATTTTTCTGGGGCTATTGCTGCTACTCATTGAATTTGCTGTAATTCCCGGGGTAACCATTGCCGGAATTGGCGGATTTATTTTACTTGGTCTGAGTGTTTACATCGCTTTTGTACAATATGGAACCGGAATCGGACTTCTCACGCTAACTTTTGTGCTGGTGGCCTCACCGCTGCTTATTGTTTATTTTTTCAAATCGAAAACCGGAAAAAAAATGATTCTGGAATCGTTTATCGATGGAAAGGTGGATACTGTGGTAAGTGAAAAAATCCATGTAGGTGACACCGGCAAAACCATTGGCAGATTGGCTCCTTCAGGAAAAGTAAAAGTAAATGGTGAAGTAATGGAAGCACAATCAACAGGCGGTTTTGTAGATCACAACACAGAAATTAAAGTATTAAAAATACTAACGAATAAAATTATTGTAGAACCTTTAAAAAAATAAAAAATGATTGAATCAGTAGGTACGTGGGGAATGGTGATTGGAGTAATTGTATTGCTTTTCATTATCCTCTATTTCATCCCAATTGGGTTGTGGTTTTCAGCCCTAGTTTCCGGCGTAAAAATTTCGCTTTTGCAGCTTTTCCTAATGCGTTTCCGTAAAGTTCCTCCGGGAGTTATTGTGCGTGCACTCATTGAAGGGACAAAAGCCGATGTTGCGCTAAGCCGTGATGCACTTGAGGCACACTATCTTGCAGGTGGACATGTGGCACGGGTTGTACATGCCCTTGTTTCGGCTTCAAAAGCAAACATCGATTTAACTTTTAAAGTGGCCACGGCCATTGACCTGGCAGGGCGCGATGTATTCGAAGCCGTTCAAATGTCGGTAAATCCGAAAGTGATTAACACTCCACCGGTTACAGCCGTATCCAAAGACGGTATTCAGCTTATTGCTAAAGCCCGTGTAACTGTTCGTGCAAGCATTAAACAACTGGTTGGTGGTGCCGGAGAAGACACTGTGTTAGCCCGTGTTGGCGAAGGAATTGTTTCATCCATTGGTTCGTCACACTCGCATAAAGCCGTGCTCGAAAACCCCGATTTTATTTCACGTGTGGTACTTGAAAAAGGTCTTGATGCAGGAACAGCATTCGAGATTCTTTCCATTGACATTGCCGACATCGACATCGGTAAAAACATTGGTGCCGGACTACAGATGGATCAGGCTGAAGCCGATAAAAATATTGCACAGGCCAAAGCTGAAGAACGCCGCGCCATGGCTATTGCCCTTGAACAGGAAATGATAGCCAAAGCGCAGGAGATGAAAGCCAAGGTAATTGAAGCCGAAGCTAAAGTTCCGCTGGCTATTGCCGAAGCTTTTAAAAACGGTAACCTCGGAATAATGGACTACATGAAGTACAAAAACATTATGGCCGATACAGCCATGCGTGATTCCATTTCCGGAGAAAACAAAAAAAGCAGTGAAGAATAAAAAACCGAATTATTAAGAAATGTTTAACTACATAGTTATTAACATTCTCTTAACTCAAAAATCAAAATTCGACCTTATCTTTGCAGCATAGTTTTAGTTCATAGGTTTAGGTTTGATTAGTTTTATTGGTTTAGTTAGATGAAAAGGATGGGTGTTGACCCGTCCTTTTTTATTTTCCGCCAAACTGTTAATTAATGTTTAACAACCCTCTTATTAATATTCTCTTAACTCAAAAATCGAAATTCGACCTTATCTTTGCAGCATAGTTTTAGTTCATAGGTTTAGGTTTGATTAGTTTTATTGGTTTAGTTAGATGAAAAGGATGGGTGCTGACCCGTCCTTTTTTATTTTCCACTAAATCGTTAATTAATGTTTAACAACATATTTTTTAACATTCGCTTAACTCAAAATTGAAAATTCAACTCTATATTTGCAGCATAGTTTTAGTTCATAGGTTTAGGTTTGATTAGTTTTATTGGTTTAGTTAGATGAAAAGGACGGGTGTTGACCTGTCCTTTTTTTATTTTATAAAGGATATGCAATATCAACCAAAAAAAGTCCCTGAGCCGGTGCCGAAGTACCCGCTGCTTTCCTGTCCTTCTTTTCAATTATTTTCCTGAAGCCTTCCAAAGTGAGTTTTGCTTTTCCCACTTCGAGCAAAGTTCCCACAATGGCCCGAACCATATTTCGTAAAAACCGATCGGCTTTTATTTTAAAAACCAGCATCTCGCCTTCCATTTCCCATTCGGCATGAAAAATTTTGCACAAATTGGTTTTTACGTCGGTATGCAACCGGCTGAAACTGGTAAAATCTTTGTATTCGAAAAGAATTTTGGCGGCTTCGTTCATTTTATCCACATCCAATTTACCGTGATAAAAATAGGCAGTTTCGGTTTGAAACGGATTTTTTTCGGTGGTAATATAATAATGGTATGTACGCGAAATAGCGCTAAACCTTGCATGCGCATCTTTTGACACTTGCCATATTTTCTGAACGGCAATATCGGGTGGCAAAAAGCTGTTTAATCGGAATACCAGTTTTTGAGCGTCCCAAATTTCTTCAGAAACATCGAAGTGCAACACATAAAATGAAGCATGAACTCCGGTATCAGTTCGCCCGGCTCCCACCACCGAAATTTCTTCCCGTAAAATGGTAGAAAAAGCTTTTTCCAATACCTTCTGAACCGAAATGGCATTGGGCTGAATTTGCCAGCCATGGTAAGCTGTTCCTTTAAAACTAAGTTGAGCAAAGTAGCGGTGCATGATTCAAATTTTTTCCGACTTCAAAAATAACATAAAAATTCCCTGAAAATCTGTCAGCCTCTATTTTTTTGAAAATCAAATTGTTTTCAATAAGGACAAATTAATACTGACAATCAGGCATTTAAAACATATAAAATTGACACGTTTTTGCCTATGGTATTTTGTTTGCTGGTATTTCAACAGAAATTAAAACAATGTTGAACTTTAAAAATTAAAGGAGGATTTAGCCATGACACTTGCAAGAAGATCAGAAAGTAATTTCCCGTCGTTATTCGACAGGTTTTTTAACAGCGACTTAATGGACTGGAACCTCACCAATTTTTCCGGTCCGAACAACACATTGCCGGCTGTTAATGTGAAGGAAACTGATGACGAGTACATTCTGGAAGTTGCAGCTCCTGGAATGACAAAAAAAGATTTTAAAGTCAATTTCCAGAACAATGTGCTCACCATTTCTTCTGAAAAACAGGAAGAAAAGAAAGAAAATGAAGACAATTACACCCGGAGAGAATTCAGTTATCGGTCGTTTCAGCGTTCATTTACTGTTCCGCACAATGATGTGGACAGCGACAAAATAAGCGCTGCTTATGCTGATGGTATTCTGAATGTAAAACTTCCGAAACGCGAAGAAGTGAAGCCCAAGCCGGCAAGAGAGATTAAAATTTCGTAAGAATCTCCCCTAACCCCTCCAAAGGAATGGGGACAAGGAAAGAAAGGTTTTAAAAGAGGCTGTCTGAAAGGGGCAGCCTTTTATTATTCTACGGTTCAAAAAATTTAGTTTCCTTATGGCACAAAAGCTCGGAAGGTAGAAGCTTAATATATTTTAACAAAATATAAAGGTTTTTTACTTTACAATCGTTTAAATTCGTGCACTCAAAAAATGGCGTTAAATTGCCGCAAATAAAACAAATCGAAAACATTAAGAATTCAAAAAATTGATATGAATCAGACGGTGGATATTAAAGAGCTGAACGAACGGATACAACAGGAAAGTTCGTTTGTTGACATGGTTACCCTGGAAATGAACAAAGTGATTGTGGGGCAAAAACACCTGGTGGAAAGTTTGCTGATTGGCCTGCTCTCCAATGGCCACATTCTGCTGGAAGGTGTTCCCGGACTGGCAAAAACGCTTGCCATTAAATCGTTGGCAAACACCATCAGCGCCAAATTTGCACGCATCCAGTTTACGCCCGATTTGCTTCCTGCCGACTTGCTTGGAACCATGATTTACAGTCAGAAAAAGGAGGAGTTTTCCATTAAAAAAGGGCCTATTTTCGCCAACTTTATTTTGGCTGATGAGATTAACCGTGCTCCTGCCAAAGTGCAGTCGGCACTGCTTGAGGCCATGCAGGAACGCCAGATTACCATCAGTGATTCCACATTTAAGCTGGAAGAACCGTTTTTGGTAATGGCTACCCAAAACCCCATCGAGCAGGAAGGAACTTATCCGCTGCCGGAAGCACAGGTTGACCGTTTTATGCTGAAAGTGGTGATTAATTACCCAACCAGGGAAGAGGAAAGGTTAATCATTAACCAGAACTTGTTAAAACAGTTCCCGGAAACATCGGCGATTTTGAAACCGGAAGATATTTTAAAAGCCCGCGAAGTGGTAAAAGATGTTTACATTGATGAAAAAATTCAGAAATACATTGTTGACATTGTTTTTGCCACACGCGAACCAGAACATTACCAACTGGAAAAATACCAGGAAATGATTTCCTACGGGGCTTCGCCCAGGGCCGGAATCAGTCTGGCACAGGCAGCCAAAGCTTTTGCCTTTATCAAACGCCGTGGATACGTAATTCCTGAAGATGTGCGGGCTGTTTGCCGCGATGTATTACGTCACCGCCTCGGCCTGAGTTACGAAGCCGAAGCCAACAACATTACTTCGGAAGAGATTATTACCGATATTCTGAATACGGTTGAAGTACCATAAAGGAAGCCCATCCAAACCTCCCGCCGGCTGGCGGGGTGGAAAAAAGAAAATGAAAAGAAAAATGTTGGTTACAATTACAAATAAAAATAAATTACCGTGGTCCTAATCCTCCCTCTTTGGGGGAGTCAGAGGGGGCTGTGTTCTTATGGAAACAACTGAATTATTAAAAAAAGTCAGGAAAATAGAAATAAAAACGCGGGGGTTGTCGCGGAATATTTTTGCAGGCGAGTACCACAGCGCGTTTAAAGGTCGTGGTATGGCCTTTTCGGAAGTGCGCGAGTACCAGTTTGGCGATGATATCCGCAGCATTGACTGGAACGTGACTGCTCGTTACAACCATCCCTTCGTAAAAATTTTCGAGGAAGAAAGAGAACTTACCGTAATGCTGCTCATCGATGTGAGCGGTTCGCGCGATTTCGGGACATTCGAAAAAATGAAGAAAAATGTGATTACCGAAATTGCCGCCATCCTATCTTTCTCTGCCATTCAGAACAACGACAAAATCGGGGTGATTTTCTTTTCCGACACCATCGAAAAGTTCATTCCGCCAAAAAAAGGAAGAAGCCATATTTTACGTATTATTCGGGAACTGATTGATTTTCAGCCAAAAAATACAGGAACTGATATAACAGGGGCAATCCGCTACCTGACCAACGCCATTAAAAAAAGGTGTACCGCATTTATTATTTCTGATTTCATAGATGAAAATCCAGGTTTGGAATTGACGCTTTCCATTGCCAACAACAAACACGATGTGGTAGCGTTAAAAATATATGACCAACGCGAACGGGAATTTCCACCCATTGGAATGGTAAAACTGAAAGATGCCGAAACCGGAAAATACGTTTGGGTGGACAGCAGTTCGCGGAAAATCAGGAAGATTTATACTGATTTCTGGAATAAACAAGCGGTGCGTCTCGACACGTTGTTCAAAAAGTGTGGAGTGGATTACGTTTCCATTGACACAAGAGAAGACTATGTAAAATCCTTAATGACTCTGTTTAAAAAGAGGGCTGTTAAACAATAATGAGAATGGAACGAGCATGAATAAAGATATTCACAAACGAATAACATTATAATTTTCATGGGAGTTACATCGAATGCCATTAAAATGAACAATTGTAATGAGATGAATTTGAAAACCAAAATAGGCTCATTTTTAGTACTGATTCTGCTTGCAACATCTGCAAATGCGCAGCGGATTAAAGCCACGGCCACCATCGATTCCACAAACATTTTACTCGGCGACCAGGTGAAGTTGTTTCTGGAAATCGACCACCCAAAAAGTGTTGAGATTACCTTTCCGAATGTACCTGATACTTTAATAGAATTTGTTGAAGTGCTCGACCGTTCGGCAATCGACACATTCGAAATGGACGATGAAACATTTCAAAAACAGATTCAGTCGTTTTTAATCACTTCATTCGACAGCGGTTCGTACCGTATTCCGCCATTCTGGTTTAAAATTGACCTCGATGGCCGTATCGATTCCATTCCTTCCAATGCGGTAACTCTGAACGTTTACAGCATGGCCATTGACACGACACGCGGACCAACAGACATTAAATATCCTTACGATGCACCGGTTACGCTGAAAGAAGTGATTCCGTATATTCTGGGAATTATACTCATTGCAGCCATACTGTTTTTTGTTTTTTATGCCATTAAAAGAAGAAAAAACAACCAGCCCATTTTTGTTTTGCCCAAAAAACCGAAAGAACCGGCTCACATAATTGCTTTGCGCGAACTCGACCGGATAAAAAATGAAAAAATATGGCAGCAGGGCAAAACAAAACAATATTACAGCGAAGTAACCGAAACACTTCGAAAATACATTGAAGATCTTTTTGAAATACCGGCAATGGAACAAACTTCGGATGAAACCATCGAAAGTTTCCGGAGACAAAAAGGGTTGTTAAAAGATAAAACTTTTAAAAACCTGAGCCAGATTCTGAAACTGGCCGATTTGGTGAAGTTTGCTAAATATCAGACCTCGCCCGACGATGACAATATGACACTGGTTAATGCCTATTTCTTTATCAACGATACCAAACCGGAAGAGAAAAAGCCCGAAACCTCTGAAGAAACAAAGGACGAAGAAGGAGTAGATGTAAATATTAAATAGATAAAGGATGTTTGAAGGACTGACATTTAAAAACCCGGAATTTTTCTACCTGTTGCTGGTGATTGTGCCAATGACAGCCTGGTATATTTTCAGGCAGAAAAGAAATACCGCAAGCATCCGTATTTCATCAACAGCACCGGTATTAAAAGCGCCCAAAACCATCAGGCATTATTTGCGGCATCTGGTATTTTTACTTCAGGTGCTTGCCATTGCAGCATTTACGGTAGTTTTGGCACGGCCGCAATCATCTACCGATTTTGAAAACGTAACTACCGAAGGAATTGACATTGTTATTTCGCTCGATATTTCAACCAGTATGCTGGCCAAAGATTTTACACCCGACCGACTGGAGGCAGCCAAAAATGTGGCAATGGAATTTATTTCAGGAAGGCAATACGACCGCATCGGACTGGTAGTTTTTGCAGGCGAGGCGTTTACGCAGGTTCCGCTGACAACCGACCGGGCAGTTCTGCTTAACCTGTTTAAAGACATTCAAACCGGAATGATTGAAGACGGAACGGCTATTGGGAATGGGCTGGCAACTGCCGTGGCACGCTTAAAAGACAGTGATGCCATAAGCCGCGTAGTGATTTTGCTTACCGACGGTGAAAACAATTCCGGAGAAATTGCTCCGCTTACAGCTGCCGAAATTGCACGTACATTTGGCATACGCGTTTACACCATTGGCGTGGGAACAGTGGGCACTGCCCCCTATCCTGTTCAAACTCCTTACGGAACTCAGCTTCGCGACATTGAAGTAAAAATTGACGAAGAGATGCTTCAGGAAATTGCTTCCATAACCGACGGACGGTATTTCAGGGCAACCAGCAACACCAAACTCGAAGAAATTTACCAGGAAATTGACCAGCTCGAAAAATCAAAAATTGAAGTTCGCGAATTCAGCCGGCGGTCCGAAGAATTTCTACCCTTTGCGATGGCAGGAATTTTGTTAATGGTTTTAAGCCTTTTTTTACGTACAACCGTTTTCAGAAGCATACCTTAAAAGTTGAAAAAATGGAAATGTTCAGGTTTGCACATATCGAATTTTTATGGGGATTGCTAATTATCCCGCTGCTCGCCTTGTTTTTTATTTGGGCAAGAATTGCACGAAAACGGGCGTTGAAACGTTTTGGCAACCAACAAACTATAAAAGACCTGATGCCTTTTGTTTCCAAAAGCCGTCCGGTTTTCAAATTCTTTTTGTTGATGCTTGCCCTGGCCTTTTTTATTGTAGGTGCAGCCCGTCCTCAATTTGGATCGAAATTAAAAAAGGTGCAGCGCGAAGGAATTGAACTGATTATTGCACTGGATGTTTCGAACAGTATGATGGCCGAAGACATTCAACCCAACCGGCTTGAACGGGCCAAACGAGCCATTTCGAGGTTGGTGGACAGGTTGAAAGACGATAAAATCGGGCTGATTGTTTTTGCCGGGGAAGCTTACACCCAACTTCCCATTACCAGCGACTACAACTCAGCCAAACTTTTTCTGGAAGCTGTTAATACGCAAATTGTTCCGCGGCAGGGAACAGCTATTGGTTCGGCAATTAACATGGCCATGCGCTCATTTACACCCGAAGGCAATGCCAACAAAGCCATTGTAATTATTACTGATGGAGAGAATCACGAAGATGATCCGGTTACGGCAGCACAGGAAGCGGCAAAAAACGGAATAATTGTTCATACCATTGGAATGGGATTGCCTCAGGGGTCACCAATTCCGGTGCTTCGAAATGGCCAAAACGATTATTTGCGGGATAACGACGGAAATGTAGTTGTTACAAAACTGGACGAAACTACACTCGAAGAAATTGCTGCAGCCGGCAACGGAATCTACGTAAGAGCAAACAATGCACAAGTTGGTTTGAATGCACTTTTCGACGAAATCAACAAAATGGAAAAAGAAGAAATGGAAACGCTCGTTTATTCTGAATACGATGACCAGTTTCAATACTTTTTTGCCATTGGTTTGTTTTTATTGTTGTTTGAATTTGTTATTCTGGAAAGGAAAAACAAATATTTAATGAAAGTGAATTTGTTTTCAACAAAATAGTCTTAAAAATGAAGCGGTTTATTATATTCATATTGATTGGAAGTTTTTCGATTGTTGCATACGGACAAAACGAAAGAAAATTTGTTCGTAAAGGAAATAAACTGTTTATGGATGCGGTGAAAGACACTACCCGGTTGGATACTGCAAAATTCAGCCAGGCTGAAGAAGAGTACCAGAAAGCACTGAATCTCAGACCCGGAAATGAACAATGGAATTTTAACCTGGCCGGTTCTCAATACAAACAAATGCGTTTTGATGAAGCAGAACGTAAATTTGAAGAACTGGCAGAAAAATTTGAAACTCCGGAAGAGCAGGCACGCGCTCTGCACAACATTGGAAACAGCCGGCTGATGCAGCAACGCATCGATGAAAGTATCGAATCGTACAAGGAAGCACTACGCCGGAATCCGAATGATTTGGATACCAAATACAATCTGGCCTATGCGCAAATGCTTAAAAATCAGCAGGAACAGCAGCAACAAAATCAGGAAAATCAGGAAAATCAGGATCAACAGGATCAGCAAAACCAGGATCAGCAAAACAACCAGGACCAGCAAAATCAGGATCAGCAGCAGAATCAGGATAAGCAAAGTCAGCAGAATCAACAGAATCAGCAACAAAACCAGGATCAGCAGCAGCAAAATCAGCAACAACAGCCGCAAACAAAAATATCACGTCAGGATGCAGAACAACTCTTGCAGGCGCTGCAAAACGATGAACGCGATATTCAGGAAAAAGTAAAAAAAGAAAAAGCGGCCAAAGCCAGAAAAATAAGAACCGAAAAAGAATGGTAACCAAAATATGATAAAAAAACTGTTAACATACATGTGCCTTTTTTTCATGGTGATTTCTGCCAGTGCAGAAATCACCCGGTTTGAAATGTCGGCGCCCAATGCAGTGGAAATGGGAAAGCAATTCAGATTAACCTTTACTTTAAATGAAAGAGGTTCAAGTCTGCAACTTCCTCCAGGACTGAACAATAATTTTGATGTACTGATGGGGCCAAGCACCGGACAGTCAACCAGTATTCGAACCATCAACGGGCAAACTTCAACTGAGGTAACATATTCTTACACCTATATTTTACGGGCAAAAAGTGAAGGAGAATTCGAAATCAGGCCGGCCACCATCGAAGTGGATGGAAAAGTAATGGAGTCAAATTCGCTGAAAATTCAAGTGGTACCCACGCAGTCGCAACCACAAACACAGCAGCAGCAAACCCCTCGCGGAGCTGAAAGCCAGGGTTCACAATCGGTTGATTTAGGTGGCGACAATCTGTTTCTTCGGGTGGAAATGAGCAAACAGAATGTTTTCAGGGGTGAACAGATCATTGCAACGGTTAAACTTTATGCCGACCCAAATATTCCCATTTCCGGGTTCGACGAAGTAAATCTTCCAACTTATGAAGGTTTTTATACGCAAGATATTGAAATCCCAAACCAGATTAATTTTACCCGCGAGGTTTACAACAACCGCATTTACCAGGTGGGCGTACTTAAAAAAACCGTTCTTTTTCCGCAACAAAACGGAACCATCACAGTGAATCCGTTCAGCATGACACTGCTTGTGCAACAAAGAGTGAGACCACGCAGCTTTTTCGACGATTTTTTCAGCGGTGTGCAAACCGTGCGCACAACTTTAAACAGCAGTGCAGTGCGTGTAAACGTAAAAGACCTGCCAACACAACCTGGCAACTTTTATGGAGGAGTTGGAAATTTTACGATTTCCTCTGAATTAAGTGCTGAAAATGTGACCACCAACGATGCGGTAACTTTAAAATTAACCATCAACGGAAACGGGAACCTGCGGCTAATCCGTAATCCGGAACTGCAATTACCAAGCGATTTTGAAGTTTATGACCCGCGTTCAACCGAAAATGTACGCGCAACCGACAACGGAGTAAGCGGAACTAAAACGGTTGAATACCTCTTCCAGCCGCGATTCGAAGGGGAATATACCATTCCGGCAATTCCGTTTACTTTTTTCAATCCGGCCACTGGTTCCTATGAAACCCGATCAACCCAGGAATATACACTGCATGTTGAAAAGGGAACCGGAGACCAATCTTCAACTGTGATGAGCTCAAGGCAGCGTGAAGATTTACAATTGCTTGGCCAGGATATCCGGTTTATAAAACAGGGAAATCCCACACTACGAATAAAAGGAACAACATTTTACGGAACTCCGTTTTTCTACGGAATTTACGCAGGCAGTGCCTTGCTTTTCCTTGTACTGTTTATCATTTACCGGAAAAAAGCGCGCGAAAATGCCAATGTGGCCCTGATGCGAAATAAAAAAGCCAACCGGTTAGCCACCAAAAGGTTAAAAGCTGCCGCCGGTTTCATGAAGAAAAATGAAAACGAGGCTTTCCACGATGCTATCCTGAAAGCTTTCTGGGGTTATTTCAGCGATAAACTGGGAATTCTGGTGGCAAATCTGAACCGGGATAGTGCATTGGAAGGATTGCGTAAAAGAAATGTGGACGAAGAACTCATTAACGATTTTGTGGAAATTACAGAACAATGTGAATTCGCGCGCTATGCGCCATCTGGAGGCTCTGAGGCCAGAAGTGAGTTGTACAAAAAAGCAGTCTCGACTATGAGCAGGCTGGAGAAACAAATTAAGAGATAATTCGAAATGATAAAAACTAAAGTAAAAAAATATTGTTTTTTCCTGTTTGGACTGTTGGCATTCCTGCATGTTTCCGCACAGGATTCAACCCAGGTACTTTGGGAAAAGGGAAATGCGTATTACACCACCGAAGAATACCAGCAGGCCATTTTGGCTTATGAACAGATTGTAAATTCAGGACAGGAATCAGCCAGACTTTATTTCAACCTGGGAAATGCCTATTATAAAGCCGGAGACATAAACCATGCTATTTTAAATTACGAACGGGCCAAATTACTTGCACCACAAGACCCTGATATTGAATTTAATCTAAGTCTGGCCAAACAATTTGTGGTTACCGAAATAGACGCGCTGCCCCAACCCTTTTTTGTGAGGTGGCGCACCAGGATTATTAATATGTTTCCGGCAGATGCCTGGGCTGGAATAAGCATCGGTTCATTTATTTTCTTTCTCGGTTTGATTGGCCTGTTTATTTTCGGCCAAAGTTCTTTCCTAAAACGGTTTTCTTTTTGGCTTGGAATTCTCGCCATTGCAGTTTCTGCATTCACATTTTCGTTTGCAGCCCGCCAAAAAGAAAAAATCAATCAGCGAAAACACGCCATTGTATTTTGTCCGCGGGTAACCGTTAAAAGTGCCCCGGCACAAAACAGTACCGATTTATTCCTGCTTTACGAAGGAGTAAAAGTAGAAATCTCGGACAGTGTTAACACATGGAAAGAAATCAGACTCACTGATGGAAATGTGGGCTGGCTGCCCGATTCGTGCATTGTAAGGATATAATAAAAAACTATGGAAAACGATTTTAAACTGGCCGTCCTCATCGACGGCGACAATATACCCAGCGCCTACGTGAAGGAAATGATGGAAGAAATTGCCAAGTACGGCAACCCCACCATTAAACGAATTTACGGCGATTGGACCAAACCTTTCCTTTCAAAATGGAAAAACCTGCTACTTGAAAATGCCATCACACCAATACAGCAATACGGATACACCACCGGTAAAAACGCTACGGACTCGGCTATGATTATTGATGCCATGGATATTTTGTACAGCGAAAAGGTAAACGGTTTTTGCCTGGTTTCCAGCGACAGCGATTTTACACGACTGGCCACCCGACTGCGCGAAGCCGGAATGAAAGTTTACGGCATTGGCGAGAAAAAAACACCCGACCCGTTTATTGTAGCCTGCGATAAATTCATTTATATTGAAATTCTTGAAAGCAGGGGAAAAGAAAGTGAAAGCAGTTCTACCACAGATAAACCGGCGCGGAAAAGCCAGGTGGACAAAATTACCCCAAAAGTGGTCAGGCTCATTGCCTCCACTATATCAGACCTGGCCGACGACGACGGCTGGGCTTTTCTGGGCGATGTAGGCAGTTTGCTTCAAAAAAAGCAACCCAACTTCGACTCCCGAAACTACGGTTTTGAAAAACTTACCCCACTCATCGATTCCATCGGTAAATTCGAAATTGATCAGCGCGACAGTCAGAGAGGAAAATTCAAGTTGATTTATGTAAGAAATAAAAAGCGGTAAATCTGCAATCAGGTAAAGCATGGGAAATCAGCAAAATATAAAACGAATAGCGCTGCTCACTTCCGGCGGTGATTCACCCGGTATGAATGCGGGCATCAGGGCGGTGGTGCGAACAGCCATTTTCAATAATCTGAAAGTTACCGGTGTAATGAATGGTTTTTCCGGCCTTTTAAAAGGTCAGTACATTGAAATGGAACCACATTCAGTTTCAAAAATAATTTCAAACGGAGGAACTATTTTAAAATCATCGCGTTGCCCGGAATTTATTAAGGCTGAAGCCAGAAAACAAGCTTACGAAACCATGCGCCGGAACCAAATAGATGCATTGGTTGTGCTGGGTGGAGACGGTTCATTTCGGGGGGCTTACGAACTTTTCAAAGAATTTAATTTCCCGGTAATTGGCATTCCATGTACCATCGACAACGACATTTTCGGAACGGATTTCACCATTGGTTTCGATACTGCTGTAAATACAGCCGTAGGTGCCATCGATAAGCTGCGCGACACGGCTGACTCGCACAATATGGTATTTTTTGTTGAAGTGATGGGACGGCATTCGGGTTTTATAGCAGTCAACACAGCCATTTCAGCCGGGGCAGAAGAAATGTTGCTGCCCGAAACGAAAACCAAAGTGGAGGAAATTTGTCATTACCTGGTAAATTTACGAAGAAGTAATAAAACCTCGGGAATAATAGTTGTTGCTGAAGGTGACGAGGAAGGTGGAGCCGTTGAAGTAGCACGAAAAGTGAAAGAAATACTGCCTGAATACCAAACCCGGATTACCACATTGGGGCACATTCAAAGGGGAGGTTCGCCCACTGCCAACGACCGGGTGCTGGCCAGCCTTTTGGGCCATGCTGCCGTGAATGGTTTACTTGAAGGAAAAACCGGAGTTATGGCAGGACGAATCCATAACCAAATTGTGTTTACCCCGCTGGAAGAAGCTTTCAGCAAAAGGAATAAAATCGACCAGAGCTGGATTGAAATCAGCAGGGTAATTTCGATGTAAAATACCCAAAATCAATCAAACTGTGGGTTGATAAATCTCTTTAACTAATTACCGGTTAATCCAGCAGGTTCATTAATTCCTCTTTCGAGATTTCCTGTAACGGATTATTGGAGTTAATAAATTTATCAGCCAGCGAACTTTTACGATCCTGGAGTTGCTTAATTTTTTCTTCAATGGAATTTTGTGTTATAAACCGGTAAACAAATACATGCTTGTTTTGACCGATTCGGTGAGCACGGCTGATGGCCTGATTTTCAGCAGCAGGGTTCCACCACGGATCGATAATAAACACGTAATCGGCACTGGTAAGGTTCAGTCCCACACCGCCCGCTTTCAGCGAAATAAGAAAAATCCGGTTCTCCGAATCATCCTGAAACTGCCGGATAACTTCCTTACGGTTTGAAGTCTGGCCGGTTAAAATACTGTATTTCCAGTTTTCGCTTTCAATCCGCGATTTTATGAGTTCAAGATGTTTAACAAAAGAGGAAAATATAAGCACTTTATGCTTTTCGGCCACCACGTTTTCCAGCATCCGGAATATTTCTTCGAATTTGCCCGATTCCTGTTCCTCCAAATCAGAAAGTAGTTTGGGATGGTTTGCCAGTTGTCGTAACCGGGTGAGGCCTTGTAAAATAATCATGGCCGATTTTTTCACCCCTTCATTCTCAATCCCGGCCAAAATGGAATTGCGGATAATCGATTTTTCTGTTTCGTAGGTTCGCTGCTGAATTTCATCCATTTCACAAAATACCGTCTGTTCCATAAGTGGGGGTAAATCACTGGCAACCTCCTCCTTGGTGCGCCGGAGTACAAATGGCCGAATCAGAATCTGCAGTTTCTCCTGCTGATCGCTGCTGTTGTGTTTTTCGATGGGTGTAATAAAATAGCGCCGGAAAAATGCCAGGTTGCCCAGCATTCCCTTGTTCAGAAAATTCAATTGTGCCCAAAGGTCAGAAAGCGAATTTTCAATGGGAGTGCCTGTAAGTGCCATCCGGTGCTCACTTTGCAACTTCATTATTGCTTTGTAGGTTTTTGATGCCGGATTTTTCACATATTGGCTTTCATCGAGAATCAGGTAGAAAAACTTCAGTTTGGCCAGTTGTTCCACATCGTTTCGAACCGTTCCGTAAGTAGTTAAAATAACATCGAAATTTAAAGCTGCAATTTCAAGGTCGCTGTTCGTTTTTCGCTGTTGACCCACATGTTTGTAAACTTTAAGCGATGGGGTAAATTTCTGAATTTCTGCCTCCCAGTTGTGCACCAGCGAAGTGGGTAGTACAATTAAGCTGGCTGGCTGCATTTTTTCATTCGTTTCCGGCTCAGAAAAAAGTGAAAGCTGTCCGTCGTTCAGGCCACTTCCCCTCAATGACAGTGATTTCTCAGGTCGTTTGAATTTCAGCAACAAAGCAAGCGTTTGCAAAGTTTTTCCCAGGCCCATATCGTCGGCCAAACAGCCGCCAAACCCATTTTTGTGCAGGCCAAACATCCACTGAAATCCGGTTTTCTGGTAACTTCTGAGTTCTGCGTTTAGCTCTTCCGGCAGATGAATCGTTCCATGAATTCCGGCCAGTTGTTGAAATTTATTCAGGATGGAATCACCTCCCGGTTGCAAAATGTTTTGCAACAGCGCGTAATGGTGACGTCCGAACTGCAATTTTTCGCCCCTGCTTCGGGCAAAAGGCAAAAGGCTTTTGTATCGCGCAAACCACTCTTCAGGGATGATGGCAATTTCGCCGTTAGGAAGCTCAAATTCGCGAATATCGTTCAGAATATAGTTTTTCAGTTTGATAAAAGGAAAGCTGAACGGCCCGAAAGTAACCAGCGCATAAACATCAAACCAATCGCCTGAAATTCCGGTTTTTATCTCAATTTGCTGCTTTCCTGTAAAATAATTCTTATCCAGTTTTCCCTGTTCAATCCAGATTCCTTTTTCTTGCAGCCTTTGTTTGTTTTCATTCAGCCAATTTACCAGAAAATACAATGCATCATCAGGCCCCAAAAGGTCAAGTCCTTTTAGTATGAAGTAACCATCCTTTTCTTTTAATCCTAATTCTGCCAGGTAACTAAAAACCGATTTTTCCCAGTCAAATGCCCGTTTTATTTTTTTAAAGCTGAAATCATTTTTCTTTTTTTGAAACTGAACAGCAACCTCCTTTGGTGAATTGGGAAGAAAGTTTTCATCCCCGTAACGGAATGTCAAAACAAAACAAGGTTCGTATTTCAGATTTTTATCCAAAGTTAGTACCCCCGCTTTTTCAACCTCACCCTCATCGTATTGAAAACCAATTGCATTCACCTCGTAATCACGAATTGCTTTTCGTACAAAACCGGCATAATATTTTTCTTCCATAGACTGAGGTACCGAAACATATTCCTTGCTGAAAAAAGGTGTCAGCTTTTTTGCATCCAGCTTTTCGAAAACTATAAGCTGACTGCGGGATATAAAAATGCAGGGCGAATTTGCAACGATTCTTAAATTGCGGTTTAAAAGCGGGATTTCCTTATCATCCAGAAAAATTTTTAGCCGGTACCGGGTTTCTTGCGGGTTTCGTTCAAAATAAAAAACCGGACGGGCAAAAAGCGGAGGTACCTGAATTTCGTCTTCATCGTAAAGGTTTGCATATTTTGCCTCCTTGTTCAGCAGGCGCACAGGGCTTAACATTAAAATGCGCGTTACCGCAAACATACATTCTTCAATAAATGGAACTATATTTTTTTGAAACCATGAAGGCTCGAGACTGGCATAAAATTCAGTTACATTTTTCGCCCGCGAAAACCGTTTCATCAACCGCTCGTCACTGTATTTATCGATTATGGCAACCAGCTCCTTTTCATAAGGTTTAAGGTTGTAGCCGCCATCTTTTACATCAACCGGTTTCACCACTTTTTCGGTGGAATAAAATTTATCCTTCTTATGGATAAAATAGGGCTGGAATATATTTCCCAGGTAGCGGTGCTCCGTTAATACAATGACAAACTCTGTTTCCTCCATTTCAGATTAAAGGTGTTTAAAAAAAGAACCTCAAATATACAGGTAGATGGGGAAACGTGAAAGGAAAAATATTCGTTATCTTTACAAAAATTCAAATTAAGCGACATGAACCAGCTTTTTGTAAAAAAAATTAACGCCAAAAAATCCGTTTCGTTTGCCGAGGCAGAAAACCTGCTGGAAAAACAGGCCGTGACCCATCCCATTCAATTGTTAAATTGGGAAGACTTTAAATACCTCCCCAGCGTAAATTTCAGGATTGGCCATATTGGAAATGAAATCTGGCTGAAATATTACGTTACCGAGAAACACCTGCGAGCCAGGGAAACCCGCACCAACGGCGATGTTTACAAAGACAGTTGTGTGGAGTTTTTTATTTCGGTTGATGGTGAAAACTACTACAATTTTGAGTTCAGTTGTATCGGCACCATTCACCTGGCCTATGGTCCGGGCAGAGGAAACAGGAAGTTTGTTGATCCTTCTGTAATTGAAAAAATAGAAATAAAATCATCGCTTGGAAGCGCTCCGTTTAATGACAGATCGGGAAATTTTGAATGGGAAATGATGATTCGGATTCCCATAGAAGTATTCGCCTTCAGCACTATAAAATCGTTTAATGAATTAAAAGCAACTGCTAATTTTTACAAATGCGGCGATGAAACTGCCGTTGCACATTATGTAACCTGGAATCCCGTAAAAACTGAAAATCCGGACTACCACCGACCGGAGTATTTTGGAAAAGTGACTTTTGAATAATTGTATTTCAAGAAGGTTTTTACATTTTCAAATTCATTTAAATGATACAAAAACCGATTTCTTTTCAGCGGTTGGCCAATTTGTTTTTAGTTATTGTTTTAGGGTTCATTATTCTAAAACAGGGAAAATTCTTTCTGGGGCCCCTGGCATTTTCAATTCTTTTTACCATTATGCTGCAGCCGCTTTCACATTTTTTCCAGCGTCTCGTAAAATATAAAATACCTGCAATTTTACTTACGCTACTTACCGTTACTGTGGGTCTTAGTATTGTTGTCACGCTATTTTCAGTGCAATTAACGGTAATTATAAACGATTTGGAGAATATTACCGGAAAAATAAGTGAAGGATTGCAAAAGATTTTCGAATGGTTAAACACAAACTTTAAATTAAAATCCAGTTTTGACATGAATGGGTCTAATCTGATGGAGAACATCCCTCAACTGGCAGACAACACTTTGGCTTTTGCTCAGAAAGGAATTTCATCGGTAACAACATTTATTTTCAACTTATTTTTGATCCTTCTTCTGGTTTTTTTCTTTCTATGGTATCAGGAAAATTTTAAAAAGTTTTTACTCATTCAGGCGCCAAAAGAGAAAAAAGAAAATATAAATGCGATACTTCAAAAAATCCAGGGAACCATACAAAAATATTTATATGGTTTGCTTATTGTAATAGCAATACTTGCCGTTTTGAATAGTGTGGGGCTGCTAATTATTGGCGTCCGATATGCAGTTTTTTGGGGATTGTTAGCTGCATTTTTAGCTGTTATTCCATATATCGGCACAACATTGGGAGGAACTCTGCCATTTTTATATGCATTGGCAACCACTGATACCTGGTGGCAACCCGCTGCCGTTGCAGCCATGTACTTCATTATTCAACAACTCGAAGGCAATATTATTACACCTAAAGTTGTAGGAAGCAGCGTGTCAATTAATCCTCTTTTTGCATTAATTGCTATAATACTTGGTGGTTTTATTTGGGGAATTACAGGAATTCTAATTGCTATTCCGGCAATTGGCGTAGTTAAAATTATTCTCGATAATAATAACCGGACAAAACCTCTCGCATTTTTGCTGAGTAATGAAATGCATAAGAAAAACGAAACATTTTGGAAAAAAATGGATAAAGAAGAGCACAGATTAAAGTAGCCAACTTCAGGCAAAATGGTTTTGCCAGAACAAGAATATATTATTGACAATTAATGTATTACCTAGGTTTCAATAATTCTCTGAAATTAAACAATATGACCACCTATTCGAGAAACAGGTCAATCAGCACAAAATAAAAAAGTTATAATCTCATTCTGTATTCTTCCAATACAACCGGTTATCCATGATGTAACTGAACATCTCCCGATACAAAACCAGTTGGATATCAAGAATTTCATCATACGTAGCGCCATCTTCAATGGTACCGTGGGGACTTTCGAACGTAAAAGCCATTGTGCCTGATGCATAGTGTAAAGCACTAACCATATTAAACGACTGTTGGGGAAAAGGTGAAAAATCATCAACCGAAATGCTTAATCCCCAGCCCTGCCCCATATTGGGCAATTCCAAATCAATATATTGCTGATTAAGCTTTTGTGCCAAATCAGCAATTCGTTCTTTCATAAAATACGGGGCATGAGCATTCTGAATGATAAACGGATTACATGAACACGAATGCAGTGAAACCGCAATATCCGGCGCTTCCTCCATAGCAATTTTAAAGATGGCTTTTGTTTCTTCTGCCATTGGAGAAAAAAACTCGTCGTGCATAATATTAATGCCATTATTATTGTAATAAGCTCCCAAAATACCAACATCTCCAACCATCGGGTGCAATGATTTTGAATGCGGCCACCGCCAGAGTGTTCCGTCCTTTTTTGTTCCCTGCCCGTATTTCGTCATGGTTTCCTGCGGAATGCCAACAAAACTGTCGTACGGACAGCGTTTTCTTCCATCCGGATTGCCACAAGGGATAATAATTACCCGACACTGTTCAAAAAAATTCTTTAATTCAGGCCATGCTTTTCCGCGGTAATCTTTTCCGGTTTCTGCAACACGAATCAGGTTAATTAATCCAACAATTCCTTCCGGTTCCTGTCCGTGTACCGGCCCAATAAAATATACCACAGGTTTTGTGTTTTCATCTTTCATGGCATAGTAAACCGGATTACGGGCGCCAACTGCCGAATTATAGTTTGCATGCGATTGAAAATTTTCCTTCTCACCATAAAAAACGGCATATACCGGCAATCCTCCCGGAGAGGTGGCAATTACTTTTGCTTTCCCGGTTTTCAACCCTTTAATTTCGGTTTCAATATCTGAAAGTTTTGATTTGTAAAATTCAGGGATATTCGTTTTTCGGGGCGGATCATCTGCTTGTAAAGCCAATTGGGCAAATGAGCTTTGTGCAATAAACATCAGCACAATAATAACAAAGTATCTGCAAAGAATTTTTCCCGGTTTCATATTTAATTTCATTTAATTGTTATACATGTAAGCATCTGAATTCATAAATCTTATTACTCAAAATTCCACGATTACTCTTCCTTCGGATTTTTTCAGGTCAACTTCTTTGGTTTTTCCGTCAACCGTTATTTTGTATTTTCCGAAAAATGCCGGAACTGATATCTCACTGTTATTGTTTCCGTAAACATTGACATTCATCCACCATTCGTCAAAAATTAAAAATTGATATGCTTCGCCAGCGGGTGTAGGTGTCCAGTCGCGTTTGTAAAGCGACGACTGCGGAATCCAGTTGGCGCCTTCCCAGAAACCCCACATCAGAATTCCTTCAACTGCCGGATGGGCAAAACAGATGCGGTAATAATCCACCAAATCCTTGGCTTTTTGCTGCTCCTCTTCCGGCGTCATTTTCAACTCGCGGTTCTGATAATATTTCGAACGCTGTCCGGGCATATTGAATTCGGTAATCTTTATAGGCAGGTTGAACTGTGCCAGCGAATCGAGCGACCGTTTCAGTTCTCCGCCGTCGAACGATTCGGCATGAAGGTGCCCCTGGACACCAATACCGGCAATGGGAACGCCCTGCGCCAGCAAACCGCGGATTTGCGCCATGTATTCGTCAAGCATGTTTCCGGTAAGAATGTCGTAATCGTTCAGGTATAGTTTGATATCCGGATCGCCATTTTGTGCCCACAGCGCCATTTTTTTGGTAATATCTGCTCCCAAACGTTCTTCGTAATAATTGCCGTGAATCATTTCATTGTTCAGGTCGTATTCGGCAAACCGCCCTTTATAACGGGATGTTACCGTCTCAGCCCGATTTTTTAAAGTCGCTTCCAGCTCTTCATCCGAAAGTTCTTTTACCCACGGTTGAATAAACCGTTCGATACCCCAAAACAGGTTGTGCGCCCTGAGCGGAATGTTATTTTCTTCGGTCCACTCCAGCATGGCATCCACCAGCGAATAATCCACTTCTCCTTTTCGCCGTTCCATTCCGGGCCATTTCACAGCATTCTCGGTAACTGCCGAATTAAAATTCTGAAGGAAAATCTGCTTGTACATTTTCACATCATTTTCAGAAGCCCTTCCGTTAAAAATACCATCGCTGATGGCACAGCCGAACCAAAATTCATGTTCCTGTTGTTCAACCCGAATTATGGCACCTGGCTTTGCCTTTATGATAATTTCACCTTTCCGGTGCTCGTTAATCGATTTTTCCAAATCATTTACCTGTGCGTTCACAGGCAAAAAGAATAAGAGTGTTATAAATGATAAAATGAAATACTTTCCATTTTTTATCTTTTTACTTGATCTCATAGCGGTTTATTTTGTTTTTACCAGTTTATAATCGTCCATTGTCACAAAAAAATCGTTCACAATTCCGTAAATATCGAACCACTCCCAAAGGGTTATTTTCCTTGGATTGTTGGGTCGCTCCATCCATTTCCCGTCCATATAAACAGGTGCAGGAATTTCGCGGGTTTCGGCCCAATCCGGATTTTTCACCACGGCCACCGCAGCCATATCGAACAATGCCCTGCCGGGAGGATCGCCCCACATGCCGTACTGTTCAAACAGGTTAACCGAATAATCGCCAAAATTGGTAAACTCGCCGCCATGCCGACCGATAACCGAAGTATCGATTTCAGGCCCTTTTCCAGGCATCCGGTGCAAAATCTGATCTCTGGAAACCATCACAGCAGCCGTTCCCGATGGTTTTCCGCCACGCACCAAAACCATTTCAAAGGGCACATCAAAATCCAGAATGTAATTCATGGATTCGATGTCCCAATCCTGGTTGTGCTCGCCCGGTTCCGGGTAATTGGACCCCAGCCATACGATTCGCACATTTTTGGCAATGGCTGGTTCTTTCATCAACGCCAGGGCAATGTTGGTGAGTTTGCCCACCGGTAGCAAAACCAACTTCTGATTGCGCTTTTGCATAGCCTGTTCAATGATAAAATCAACCGCTTCGTGCCCGTCGAATTCCGGTTCGCCAATGTGGTTCTTAATTTCTTCGAAAGAGCCGTTGGCACCGGTTTTGAGTGGAATTTTGTCGTAAAAACCGCCGCAAAGCTGCATCACCCGTTTGGCTTCTTCGTAGTGGTCGCTCACATCCGATTCTTCGGAGTAACCGGTTGGTGCGCTTGTGGCATTCACCGTAACGCCTTCCACGTTAAAATGGTCGCCGTTGAAAAGCAGGTACGCCAGCGCATGCTGGTCGTCCACTTCATTGTTGGCATCGGTATCGAAAACCACCGGGATTTTGGAACTTTCAGATAAATTGCAGGCACCGAATAAAACAGCCAGCAAGAAAAATACCGGAACCTTTCCGGCCATGATTAAATTATTGTTCATAATATTATTTTTTTTAAAAATCATCATTTACAACTGAATATAAGCCGTTTATATCTCCTTAACACCGGACTGCCATCATCTGAAACTTCCAGAATAATATGAATATCCTTGTCCGAATTTTCAGGCACTGTAAAATGTGCTTGATTTGCCGTTTCGTGAACGATTTTTACGTATTCCCCCATTCCCGAAGGATCGGGATAATGCCACCACCAGTAATAAACTGCATCGCCATCGGGATCGGAAGCAGTGGCATTTAACTCCACTTTCTGACCCGGGTTCAAGGTTCCCGGTACAGTCACTTCTTCAATAACCGGCGAATGATTCGCATCTTCAAAAGATTGGACACACCAGTCCATCCGGGCTGCGAAATCATTTTGAGCATCAGGAATCCACCGCCAAAGTGTTTTTTGCATATTGTTGTCATCGGTGGCATCACTCCAGTAATTGCCTCTCACAGATTGATACCGGCCGCCCCAACCACCGAGCGAATAATCATTATAAGCCTCTAATCCGTTATCCACAAAATTTAAAAAAGCGGGCGTGTCACCTTCACTGATGTTTTTTTGCGGATACCATGCACCAAGCGGTCCGTGATTCGTTTTCACATTTTCAGTGAGCCATTTTTCGCTCATCAAAAGCGGATGCGGATTATGCTTTAAGGGTTCTTCGTTGTGGTAATTCCAGGTCATGTGAAACGCATTGTTTCTGATAATCCTTACTTCCGGCATATTGTTCACGATCCAGTCTCCAGCTTCATCCTGAAAATCGATTGCAATTACCCGAACCTTTGGAATGTTCTTTTTGTATTCAGCAGGATGGTTTTCCCTGAATTTCCAAAGTGCATGAGCTACCGTATTTAAACCGCCCCAGCAATTGATATGCAACAAATTATCTTCAATTTTTAAGAATTCTTTTAAAATCAATTCGGAACCTTCGGAATCAACATAAGGCGCATCGCCGGTTAAATGTTCCGGATTTTCATTTCCCAAAACAGTGATTGATTTTAAAAACTCAACCGACGGATAATCCGGATTATGCAGAAGCAAGTTTTCCCTTACCTGATCATACAAATCATACGCTTCGTAAATCCATTCCAGGCCGTGTCCGTTCTTTTGCCATTTGGAATTGGTTGCAACTATTCCCCGTAAATCCATATCAGGGGTGTAAAGCAGAAATCGTACAAAGGAGCTCCTGTCGTCCACTTCGCCATCCTGAGTGATGATAACTGCCGGTTTACCGGTTTCATTTCCGATAGAAACAGAACAAGTTACAATTGCTGTAAACAGCAAATTGAATTTAAGTCGGAATAAAAAAGATAATTTCATTTTTATCGTATTAAAACTGATTCAACATAATGGATTCAATGAGCCGGGCCATTTCTTCCGGCTTCTTTTTCAGCACCAGGTAGGCGTAATTGTATTTATCGCTCTCAACCCAGTAATTGTCGTTGTTTTCTTTGGCCACGCAGAAGCCGTTGACCACTTTTTCCCAATATTTTCCAACACCACCTCTAAAATATGTGTCGAAAATGATTTTTACCTGCTCTGTACCGGCGAAAACTGTAAAAAGGAAAAAAGATAAAACGATTGAAATTCTCATAACTCATTCAATTTTATTTAGTTGAAAAACCAGTATTGCAATTACAAATAGTTTGTTCGTCACACTTTAATATTTCCCGCAGATGACGCAAATAAACGCTGATTTTTAATTTTTTTCTGCGTAAATCAGCGATATCTGCGGGAACATTATTCCCTATCAGAATTTGCATTGATTCACTATTACTCAAAATAAACCCTTGTTCCCGGATCATCCGTTGAATAAACCAGCAAATCGCCTGTTTCAATCCGGTATCCATCGGGAATGTTCCGGGCTTTCAGTGTAATGGAATGTTTCCCTTCCGGCAGGTCGTATTTCCAGGTTACTTCGTGCCGGCGAATCAGCCAATGAGTGGGCAGTTTTGCCGTTTCAAGCAGTTCACCGTCAGCAAAAACATCCAGTTCAAGGACAGCTTCAGGCAACTGATTTTCTTTGGCTGCTCTTCCGCCAACCACAAATCCACAACCTTCAATTTCAAACGAGATTTCAGAATTCTGTTCGGTGACATGCTTGCCAATTCTTCTGCGTTCAACCGGGAGAAGTCCTTCAAAACCTACTTCAACCGGAACGGATTGCGGTGCCTGGTATTGAATCAGGAAATCATCGCCCTCTTCGCTTCCCCCGTTTCTTTCTATCATTTCCGCTGCATGATCAAAACCGATGTCATACACTTTATTGAGCGACATATCGGTATATTGGAAATTCAAATCTTCAACCTTGCCGATTCCCTGTTTCCAGTAATCAGGTATTTGGCTGTAGCCAATCATAGCACCGAGAATTCCGGCAGCATTGGCCGGATTGCAGTCGGAGTCGTATCCGCAGCGGGTGCTGATATCCACGGTTGCCCCGAAATCGCCTTTTCCGTACAACAATCCGATAACAATGTATGCTGCATTGATTTTTGCATCGATATTAAACGGCCGAAAAACACCGTCGGGGCAGCCTTTGTCGAATGTCCATTTCTTTTGAGCTTCAAACCATGCCGTTTTCCAGTCGCCAGGATTTTGATTGTACCACTGAATAACATCGGCAATGCACTGATAGAATTCACTTTCGGGCGGGATAGTTTTCAGCGCTTCTTCCACAATGAATTCCATATCGTCGTAAACAAATGCCAGCGAATACATGGCCGCCACATAAATTCCACCGTAAACGCCATCGCCGTAGTTCATAATGTGACCAATCCGGTTGCCGGTTTCAGCGGCTGAGTTGGGCATTCCCGGTGCCATCATTCCGGCAAAATCAGCCTCAATCTGAAAATCAATATCGTCGGCATGCGGATTGTTTTTCCAGTGTCCGGATGCGGGAGGCATTGTTCCGTTCAGAATATTGTAACGTGCAGCCTGATTGGCATGCCAAAGCGGATACTCCGCCCTTGCAAAAGCCAGTGCATGAAGCGAATCGGGCGCATCGAGGCCGTGCTTTTCAAACACATCCACAAAAGTCAAATCCATATACACATCGTCGTACAAACCCGGTGAATTTTCATAATACCACAACATGCGGGTGTCGTCCCAGGGAATGGGAACATGGTCGCCAATCATGGTGCCGTTCCACTGAAATTCGGTGGGCCCGCCATACGTGCAGCCAATCACCTGGCCAGCCCAGCCGCCTTTGATTTTGTCCTGCAACTCACTTTTTGGGATCCGTACCGTTTCGCCGTCAGTGAAAGAAATATTCACATTTTCAATCGTTCGGTTCTGGCAACCGGCTAAAAAGAAAAAAAATGTCATTGAAAAAATTAATGTTTTCATTTTTATGGTATTAGGTTTCTATTGTATTCTAAAACTGATAATTCTGAATTTCATTCAGTTTTGGCGCCGAGGGCTGGGCTCCCATCCGGGTAACTGAAATGGCAGCCGCCCGCTGGGCAAAATCAACGGCCTTATATAAATCCATTCCTCCGGCAAGTGCGCCGGCAAGTGCGCCGTTAAACACATCGCCGGCGGCAGTGGTGTCCACAGCTTTCACTTTATATCCCTGAATCAGCCCTTCAAAATCAAATGTTTTTAAATAAACGCCCTTGCCTCCCAAGGTGATGAGAACTGTTATTCCTTCCTTGTCGAAAATTTCGCCTGCCATTTCCGGAATATCCTTTTCTGAAAAATTATTCCTCCCGGTAATAATGGCCGCTTCGGTTTCATTGGGTGTAATAATAGTTACTTTATTCAACAGACTTTCGGAAATCACGGCGCCGGGAGCAGGATTCAAAATAAACGGAATCCCTTTTGCATGGGCTATTTCTGCTGCCGCTATCACTGTTTCCAAAGGAACTTCCAACTGTGCAAGGACTATTTTTGCATCTTCAAAAGTATCTTCAAAACCTTGTATATCTTCCGGAAATAAATAGCTGTTTGCACCGGGCGCCACCGAAATACTGTTTTCTCCGTCTTCGGCCACATTTATCAGTGCAATTCCAGAATGAGTACCCGGTTGAATTTTGATGCACGAAGTATCGATTTCGTCCTTTCGGTAATTTTCAACAGCTTTTTTACCAAAAGCATCGTCCGAAACACAGGCAATAAAAGTAACATCCGCTCCCGCACGTGCTGCAGCCACGGCCTGGTTCGCCCCTTTTCCACCGGGAATGGTCATAAAATCAGCTCCCATAATGGTTTCACCCGGAGATGGAATATGCGGTACTTTCACCACCATATCGGTATTGGAACTGCCCACTACAACTATTTTTGGTTTCATCACTTTTTAATATAAACGTGCAACAATAATCAGGGTCAGGCCAACAACAAAAAACAGGAACATGGCAGTTAGCAAACCTTTTACGCCTTTTGCCCCTTTAAATTCTTTCCAGATGAAAACGCCCCAAAGAGCTGCAATAAGCGTTGCACCCTGTCCCAAACCATAGGAAATGGCAAATCCGGCCTGCTCGGCAGCAATAATATTCAGCGTCATACCCAGACTCCAGATAGCCCCTCCCAGAATGCCTGTCAGGTGGAGTTTTGCATCGCCCTTTACGAAATAATCTCTGTAAGTAACTCTCTTGCCTGTTAGCGGTTTGTACATGAAAATGGAATTCCAAACAAAATTTGAAATAAGCAGTCCCACAGCAAAAACAACCGATGCCGTGTAGGGAGTGAGTTTACCAGCCATGGGATTCACAAAATCGGTAGCCATGGAAGCTGCCACAAAACGGTAGAAAAAGCCCATCAGAAAACCAGCCAGCAACGAAATCACAATTCCTTTGGCCGAAGTAACCGAAGAGGAATTCGGCAAACGACGGTAAGCCAGGGCATCCAAAACAATGGCAACGGTAACCAGCGCCACACCGCTAAACAGAATTACCGGATTTCCCAGCGGAGTTGCTGCATAGTTGGTAAGAACCCCCAGTACCAGCGCCAGCCCGATGCCAATGGGAAAAGCAACGGCCATGCCGGCAATGGCAATGGCGGCCACCAACAAGATATTGGCAATGTTAAAAATTACACCCCCCAGAAAAGCGGAAATCAGGGATTTGGTGTCGGCCTGTGCCAAATCGGCCAGGAAACTGCGACCTTCTGTACCTGAGCTTCCGGCTGTGAACGCCAGCACAAGCGCCAGTAACAAAACCCCGATGGCATAATCCCAGTAAAATAACTGGAATGGCCAGTGTTTTTGGGCCAGTTTTTGGGTATTGGCCCACGAACCCCAGCACAACATGGTGACAAATGCGAGAAAAACTGCCACACCGTACGAATGTATAACTACCATAGCTTTAATTTTTTAGTTCGAAATATTTATTTTTTTAATGACTCAAGTTTTGCTTTCGGATCATCGAGCACCAATAACCAGTCGTTACCACGTCCGGAAGTTGGAGGAACAAACTGGTAATTGCTTTCATTTTTCATCTTTCCAATTTTTGTAGCTTTTCCGTTGCGCGGATTGTACCACCAGGCAACCACACCATTTTCCATTTCTGACAGATTGATATTCAGTTTTTGCCCCACACTGGCAAACACAAGCATAAATGATTTGTCGGATGCCAGGGCAGCCCGGACATGCAGACTGTCGCGCGGATTATTTCCCAAAACAGCAGTTTGGTTAGGAATAAGCAGATGAAATGGCCGATGTTCAAAAATTTTTCGCACAAACCGCATCGATTCTGCACCGGGACGGTTGAGTGCATCCCGCCAGTCGGTTAAACAGGGAATGGCCATATCGCCGCCTTTTTCAAACATCTGCCATACCGCATTATTGCCATACGTATAACCACAGGCACCGGAAAGGAAATTCCAGTAAGCAAATACCCGAACGTCATGATCATCAAAAAATCCCTGCTCAAAATACTCCTTTTTAGTAATGATGAGATCTTTATTCAATACATTTTCGGGAACAGGCGGCGAATTGTTCCAATCCAAATATTTCCAGAACTCCACAGGAATATCTTCATATGCAGGCTCTGCTTCAACGAAGGGTTTCCGTGGTTTGACCTCCAGCAACATTTCCCCGAAACGATAAACATCGCTGTATTTATTCGAATGCCCGCTTTGGTACATGTTAAAATCAAGCCATGCTTCGTGATGCAATTTTTCGTGTGATGACTGCGCTCCCCTGGGGTGATACGAAATCAGATGGTTTCCGCCATCACCTGCTTTTAAACCATTAGCCATTGCACGCCAAACTTCTTTTTCCTTATCGTTGGCAACATCTCGGTCGCCACCCAAAAT
Source organism: Mariniphaga sp. (assembly GCF_041687215.1). Taxonomy (NCBI): domain Bacteria; kingdom Pseudomonadati; phylum Bacteroidota; class Bacteroidia; order Marinilabiliales; family Prolixibacteraceae; genus Mariniphaga; species Mariniphaga sp. Next base: position 28,579 of record NZ_JAWLCI010000015.1, on the reverse strand, counting down.
CCAGACAACGGGTTTGTTTTTGTAGCGATTTCCCAGAAATTCGCCATAAACAAATGCATTTTTCTTGTTAAAAACAACTGGTCCGCCTCCGTGGGCAGGAGTTACTTTATCGCCCCATGTAGGAAGCATTCCTACAACAAGACCAAGCTTTTCGGCCTCGTTGACAATGAAATCCACGTGTTCAAAATATTTTTCGTTAGGGCGCGTGGGGTCATTTTCAAACAGAGGAATTTCATTATACGCATTGGGTTTTCGCAGTCCGTCCTGTTCAGCCAGGACTACCGCCTGAATGACTGTAAATCCTTTTTCTGAACGGTTCTCCAGGTACATCGCAGCATCTTCGCGGTTCAACTTATGAAAAAGCTCCCAAGCCGTATCGCCCATCCATAAAAAAGGTTTTCCATCGGCAGTTTCCAGGTAACTGTTATTGCTGCTCACTTTTAAAGTTTGCGAAATTGTAAATAAAGGAAGGAGTAATAACAATGATACACTAATTCGATTTTTCATATAATTCGTTTTTAAATTGAGATTTTTTTCACAGATTCACGGAAAATCAGGCGGGGTTGAAGCATCAGATTGTCAACTTTTTTGGATGCCCCCTCATCAATCATTATCAACAGGAAATCAAATGCCAGCCTTCCAATTTCTTCACGGGGTTGTTCCACAGTTGTCATGGGACACGCAAGAAATGCAGAATAGGGTTGCTCATCAAACGACACAATCGAAATATCATCAGGTACAGTTAAGCCAGCCTCTTTCAACGCACGCAGAATTCCAAGTGAAATCAGGTTACTTAGTGCAAAAATGGCAGTGGGACGACTGGGTAGTTCCAGTAATTTTCGGGTCTGAATGTACCCGTTTTCCTCGCCAAAATCGGTTCCCAAAATCAATAATTCATTTACTCGGATTCCATGCTTTTGCAATGCATCGTGGTATCCTTTCACCCGGTCGGTGTTGGCTGAGATTCCGTTAATCCCCTGAATACAGGCAATATTGCGGTGCCCCATCTCAATAACATGTTCGGTGGCCAGCAAAGCACCTATGTAATTGTCGGTAGTTATAAACGGAAGTTCAGTGCCCACCAGGTACCTGTCAATCACCATCACCGGAATTCCCTGATTTTGAACTTCTGTTACATGCCTGCTGCTTTTTCCGGTAGGTGCGATAATTATCCCGTCCACTTTTCGTCCGGCCAGCAACTGCAATAATTCAGCTTCGGTAACCTCGTCGTCCAGGCTGTCGCAAAGAATGATGGAATAACCTTTTTTATGTGCTTCCATTTCAATGGTTTTGGCAATCGATCCGAAATAGGGATTGGCGATATCGGGAATTATCAGCCCTATGGTTTCTGTTTTTTCCAGTTTGAGGCCGCGGGCAATGCGATTGGGCGAATAGTGGTATTTCCGTGCGGCATCAAGCACTTTACGGCTGGTTTCCTGACTGATGCGGAAGTTTTTGGACTTTCCGTTTAAAACACGGGAAACGGTGGTGGGTGAAAGCCCCAGCTTTTCGGCCAGTTCCTTAATATTGTTTACCTTTTTTTCCATTGATTCAGCATACAAATATTTGCATTTATTTTTATTTGCACAATCGTTTGTGCAATTTTTTTGAAAATTTAACGAAGAATCGTTTTATTATGCACATAAGTTTATTATATTTGTGTATTGAAAATTGTAATCAAATTAAAAAAGGAGGTTATCATGCCAGGATTTAACAGAACAGGACCAGCAGGTGCCGGACCTATGACGGGAAGGCAGATGGGAAGATGCACAGGGAATGAAACAGATTTTCCCGAAAGAGGATTCAGAAACTTTGGCCGCAGATTTCGTGAAGGTCTTGGTCGAGGGCGCGGCAGAGGATTGGGTTTCAGATGGGGAAATCCATTTGCGCACCATAACGATGAATTTGCTCCCGGTGTTTCGGATGAAACGTTACTAGAAAACGAAGCCAGAACACTAAAAGACCAGCTTTCGCATGTAGAAAAGGAGTTGGAAAACATTCGCAAAAATAAAAGGGAAGAATGAGCAGGCAGGAATTCTGTGTATTCTTCTTGTATTTTAGCGCTGGATGTAAATTCAACAATGGAATTTGAATTTGTCATTTTTAATAAAGAACTGCAAAAATAATCATGCTTTTTTTCCAAGAGAAACAAAAATTTATTCTTCAGGGAAATTAACCTCCCGCTGAATTCGCTGATTTTCGCAGAATTATATATCAGCGTTTATCTGCGTAATCTGCGGGAATAAAAGATTTCTGACAACGGTAAAAATCTACAGTCAATTTTAAAATGTTTTTAAGAATGAAATTAGGAAAAGGATTGGGACTGGGAGGCCACAAAGGGAAAAACAACGGAGGAGCATTTGGTCCGGGAGGTTACTGCCTGTGTGTTAAATGCGGGCACAAGATACCTCACCAACAGGGAGTGAAATGCACTGAAATCAAATGTCCCGAATGTGACCACACTATGGTGCGTGAGGAACTCGTGAAAAACAAAAAATGATTTTATGGCTGATAAAAATCCCGTTATCGAAGCCATTTCACAGGTTATGCACCCCGCCATAAATTGCTCACTTACCGAGCTCGGTATTGTGAAAGATCTTGAAATTTACGGCGAAAATACCGTAATTGCCACCTTTGTTTTTCCGTTTCAAAAAATTCCCATAAAAGAGAAACTGATTGGTTCAGTTGAACAGGTCGCAAAAAAAATGGGGTGCAACCTGGAATACATCGTCAGGCATATGAATGAAGACGAGAAAAAACGTTTTCTGGAATTGGAAACCAAAAACTGGAACGACCATGAAAATGCAGTAGCCAGCTGTCAAACGTAATTCCTTAAAATTGTTATTTTTGCAGAAAAGGTATAACTATGACAACATTGGAAATTAAAAATGAAATAAAAAGGACGATTGACGATTTGCCGGATACCATTCTTGAAGATGTATTGGATTACTTAAATAAATTAAAGAGTTCATCAAAAGATAAAATACTGTTGTCTAAAAACCTAAGTTCCATCCTCCATGAAGACGGCGAACTTCTTCAACGTCTGGCGAAATGATGGATATTAACGATGTTAAATTAATCCATCAAATTCTCATTGAAAAATTTGGAGGCAGTCATGGAATCCGGGATATTAAATTACTTGAATCAGCTTTGGCAAGGCCATTCCAGACTTTCGATAAAAAAGATTTGTATCAGTCACCTGTTGAAAAAGCTACCGCTCTTCTTGAAAGTATTTTGATAAACCATCCATTTATTGATGGGAACAAACGGATAGGCTACGTTCTAATGCGATTGCTGCTCATTAATAATAATTTAGATATTTCAGCAAACGAAGAAGAAAAATACAAATTCGTAATTTCTGTTTCCCGGGGCCAATTGCGTTGGGCAGGGATTATCAAATGGCTGAACGAAAAAGTAATTAAAATTGAACCCAGAGTATAAATACCTTTTTGGCCCCGTACCTTCACGAAGGCTGGGTATGTCGCTGGGAGTGGATTTAGTGCCGAAAAAAGTCTGTTCTCTTAACTGCGTTTACTGCGAAGTGGGGCCAACCACCAAACTCACAACCCAGCGGAGGGAATATATTCCTTACAGAAAAATTGTTACAGAACTCAGCGACTACTTTGCTGCCAGTCCCCCACCCGATTACATTACCTTTTCGGGCTACGGCGAACCTACTTTGAATTCAGCCATTGGAAAAATCATTCAGTTTATCAAAAAAAACAAGCCCGAAATTCCGGTGGCGGTGCTGACCAACGGGACACTGCTTTCAGTGGCAGAGGTAAGAAAGGAATTACTTTATGCCGACCTGGTGCTACCCTCACTGGATGCGGCCACACAGGAGTCTTTTGAAAAAATCAATGTTCCGGCTAAAGGATTGACTATTGATGAGTATATTCAAGGAATCGCGGATTTCAGAAAAGAATTTACCGGAAGAATCTGGCTTGAAATTTTTATAATTCCTGGTTACAACGATTCGGCATCGGAGCTGACTGAACTTAAAAAAGCGATTCTGAAAATCAATCCCGACCGAATTCAACTAAACACGCTCGACCGTCCGGGCAGAATTGAAAATCTGCAACCTGCTTGCATAGAAAAACTCGACCAAATTATCGATTTTTGGCAACTTAAAAATGTTGAAATCATTGCCAAAGCGCCCGAGCGTAAAAACCTTGCAGCTTACCGGAAAGATGTGGAATCCTCCATTCTCGGCACCATTGCACGCCGTCCGTGCACAGCCGATGATTTGGCGCAAATTCTGGGGACCCACGTGAACGAAATCAACAAATACCTGGAAACACTGGAAAGTGAAAACAAAATCGGGCATGTGCGAAAAGAACGCGGGGTTTTTTATAAAAAACTCTGAATTTGGCAATACACATTTTAAAAATGATTAGTTACTTGTTTAGTAGTTCTTTTTGCCAAACAACAACCTTTTTCAGACGAGAAATGTAACAAATTTACGATCATTCATCCCGGTTTATTTTTTAATTTTGTGCTTTCTACGGAAATATTAATAATATTACAAAAATTTTCTCATGACTGAAAAAGCAATTCTCACTAAAAAAAATACCATCCTAATTGTGGAGGACGACGAAACCAGTTCTATACTTTTGCAGGTCTTTCTTTCACAAGGGAATCACAAATTACTTTATGCTGAAGATGGAAAAATGGCAGTCCAAATGTTTCGTGATAATCCGAACATTGATTTAATTCTGATGGATTTAAAAATGCCGGTAATGGATGGTTATGAAGCAACTCGTCAAATCAAGAAAATTAATGCCAATATTCCAATTATTGCACAATCGGCCTATGCCATGTCTGGTGACAGCGAAAAAGCACTGGAAGCCGGCTGTGATGATTATGTTACCAAGCCTGTAAAAAAAGAAGAATTGCTGGCTAAAATAAAAACTCTTTTAAAATAATTTATTCCATAAAAATGAAATCCAAAGTATTTATCCTTTTCGTCCTGATTTTCTCAACTCTAATTTCCATTTCACAGGAATCTTACCGGCCCGGTTTATTTTTCAGGGAAGACTGGAAAGAAACCCCGCCCGAAATTCCACTTTCACAAAATCATGTGGATAATCCCGATTTGATGGTGCAACTATACGGCGCCGGCAAAGACAGCCTGAAAAAAAGCAATCATGAAAAACCTGTAGATGATCCGTTTTACGTGTGGTCTGGCCTTTGTTTGGACAATTGGCTGGTTTCGCTAAAACACAAAGATTACAACGTAGATTTAACCGGGTTTGCCAAAATCAGGTGGCGCTCAAAACAGGCAGGTTTGAGGGAACTCCGCATTGCTCTTAAGCTGGCTGACGGAACCTGGCTGGTGAGTGACCTTTCCGACGGCCCTTCCAAAGACTGGCGCATTAAAGAATTTAACATTCAAAATATTACCTGGTATAAATTGGATATTAACCGTGTAACCGAAATTGGCCCAGTTTCAAATCCCGATCTTTCCAACGTGGAAGAAATCGGTTTTACCGACCTAATGCCCGGTGGAAAATCGGCCTCCTGCTCCCGTCTCGACTGGATTGAAGTGGACGGTAAACCGGTAATACGATAATCATTCATTGAGGATTTCCCCCAACTAGTCCTTTTTTAAGCGTTTGGCGCTGCTGTCGTTTGTCACATCCATCCAGGAGTCTTCGGCTACCACATTATTCGAAACAGCTTCCAAAATAGCACTGTCAGGCATTTTTTTTAGTGGTGTGTACCGTGGATGATGGCTTTCTTTATACGGATTGTTAGTTTTTGTATTGTAACAGCAAATCATAGCCCAGCGCGGATTTTCAGAATTATTCCGGTCTGAACGATGCAACAGGTTGCTGTGAAAAAACACTGCATCGCCTTTGTCAAGTTCAACGTAAACAAGTTCGAGCCTCTTTTTTGCCTCCTCTACGCGTTCCATGTCGGCACCTGCCTGTTCGCCTGATAACACATGGTTCACCCTTCCCAAATTATGCGAACCTTTTAAAACCTGCAAACAACCATTTTCAACCGTTGCTGCATCAACTGAAATGTAAACACTGCACAAATCAGGGAACAGCACCCCGTTTTCATACCAGTAACCGTAATCTTGGTGCCATGCCCAGGCGCCACCAACTTTAGCTTCTTTCATAATCATTTTAGAATGGTAATGATATACTTCATCTTCAAGCAGTTGCTCCACTGAATCAACAACTTTATGACTCCGGGCAATCATTCCGTAAATTCCGTCACCCGGGTGGTTCCAAAGCGAAAGACGCACTTTTGCACCTGTACCATCATCGCGATGAAAAGCATGTTTATCCATTTCACGGTCACTCTTCGCACGTTCCCGCAAAACATCAACCTCCTTTTCGGTAAGCAATCCTTTTAAAATAACATATCCGTTTTTGTGATATTCTGTAATTTGTTCAGGAGTAAATTTTCCTTTTCGTTCCATCTGTATAAATTTTTTAATGGTATTTACATACATCGAAAACTGAAACAAGCCTAATCAAAAGAAAGTTCAACAAATCAATAAGTTAACAATCCCTAAATTCTGTTTAAAAACAAATGCTACTTTTGTAAGGATTCATTTTTATGATACATTTATATGGAAACAGGTTCGCTCAGCGAAATTAAAAAAGAGTTAAAAACACTTTCTCCGCAGCAATTGCAGGAAATCTGTATCCGTTTGGCCAAATACAAAAAGGAGAACAAGGAGTTGTTGAGCTATCTGCTTTTTGAAACCCAAAATGAGCAGGCTTTTATTGAATCGGTAAAAGAAGAAATGGATGAACAGTTTACCCGTTTAAACCGCACCAGTTTATATCTTGCAAAAAAAACACTCCGGAAAGTTTTACGAACCACAAACAAATACATTCGTTTTTCGGGCTCAAAACAAACTGAAATTGAGCTGCGGCTCTATTTCTGCGAAAAAATGAGAGAAATGGGTTACCGGCTGAAAAACATCCGTGTACTATTCAATATGTACCAGCGTCAAGTCCATCTAATTCACAATGCCAATTCCAAACTTCACGAAGATTTGCAGTACGATTACGAAGAAGCGGTCAAAAAACTGAGTTTGTAAATTTCCTCATTCTTCTTTTTCATACATTTGCCCAATAAAATTTTGATAAAATGAGCGACGACAAAAAAATCATCTTTTCAATGTATAAGGTGAGTAAAACATACCCACCCAACAAAACCATCATCAAAGACATTTCACTTTCGTTTTTTCTGGGAGCCAAAATCGGCATTATTGGTTTGAATGGGTCCGGAAAATCAACCTTGCTGCGAATTATTGCCGGCATGGAAAAAAACTTTAACGGAGAACTGGTTTTTGCGCCGGGCTATTCCGTGGGATTGCTGGAACAGGAACCACATCTTGACGAGACGAAAACCGTTATTGAAGTGGTGAAGGAAGGCGTTCAGGAAGTGGTTGATGTAATGACCGCCTACGAAGAAATTAACCTGAAATTCGGGCTTCCGGAAGTGTACGAAAATCCGGACGAAATGGACCGGCTGATGGCAGAGCAGGCCAAACTTCAGGAAAAAATCGACCAGATGGATGCCTGGAATCTCGACAGCCGCCTTGAACGTGCTATGGATGCGCTGCAATGCCCGCCCAACGACCAGCCGGTGAGAGAACTTTCCGGTGGGGAGCGTCGCCGTGTGGCACTGTGCCGGCTGTTGCTGCAGGAACCGGATGTGCTCCTGCTCGACGAACCAACCAACCACCTCGATGCCGAAAGCATCCAATGGCTGGAAATGCATCTTGCCCAATACAAAGGCACCGTAATTTGTATTACCCACGACCGCTATTTCCTCGACAATGTGGCCGGTTGGATTCTAGAACTCGATCGTGGACAAGGTATTCCATGGAAAGGAAATTACAGCTCGTGGCTGGAACAAAAAGCCAAACGGCTGGAGTTGGAAGAAAAAGGACATTCAAAACGCCGAAAAACGCTGGAACGCGAGCTGGAGTGGGTGCGCATGGCGCCCAGGGCACGGCAGGCAAAATCTAAAGCCCGTTTGAGTGCCTACGACAAAATGGTGAACGAAGATGTAAAACAGAAGGAAGAACAACTCGAAATATTTATTCCGAACGGCCCACGCCTGGGCGATAAAGTTATTGAAATGGAAGGTGTTTCCAAACGATTTGGCGACCGGATTTTATTTGAAGACCTGAGCTTCAAGTTACCTCGTTCGGGAATCATCGGAATCATCGGACCCAACGGTGCCGGAAAAACAACCTTGTTCAAATTAATCATGGATCAACTGGAGCCAGACTCAGGAAAAATAGAAATTGGCGATACGGTAAAAATCAGTTACGTGGACCAAACCCATCAAGCGATAAATCCGGAAAAAACTGTATTTCAAGTTGTTTCGGGTGGAACGGAAACCATCATGCTGGGAAACCGACAGGTGAATGCGCGGGCTTATGTGGCCCGGTTTAACTTCACCGGCGCCGACCAGGAGAAAAAATGTGGCGTACTTTCAGGCGGTGAACGCAACCGGCTTCACCTGGCGCTGGCACTCAAATCGGAAGGGAACGTGTTACTGCTTGATGAACCGACCAACGACATTGACGTGAACACGTTGCGCGCGCTGGAAGAGGGTTTGGAAAACTTTGCCGGTTGTGCCGTGGTTATTTCGCACGACCGCTGGTTCCTCGACCGAATTGCCACCCACATCCTGGCATTTGAAGGCGATTCGCAGGCTTATTTTTTCGAGGGCTCGTTTACCGAATACGAAGAAAACCGGAAAAAGCGACTGGGAGAAGACACGCCCAAACGATTCAAATACAAAAAGCTGCAATAAATCACGGTAAAAAAGATTGATGTCAGATTTTGAAGCAACAAAGGTTGATGTGATAGTTGTTGGCGCCGGGGCTGCCGGGTTGCTTGCTGCCGGACGTGCAGCCGAACAGGGCTCCCGGGTGCTGGTTCTGGAAAAAATGCGTTCCGAAGGACGGAAACTTCTGATTACAGGAAAGGGTCGCTGCAACATTACCAACGATGCCTCTCCCGCTGAATTTATCAAACATGTGTTCCCCGAAGGCCGGTTTCTTCGCAATGCCTTTTCGCAGTTTTATTCAAAAGACATCATCAGTCTGCTGGAAAAATACGGAGTTGAAACCACTCTCGAACGCGGCGGACGCTACTTCCCGGCAAGCAATAAATCGCAGGATGTGCTGCACGCTTTGCTGAAATGGGTGAAGGAACAAAACGTTGAAATCCTTTGCGGCCAGCGGGTTGAAACGCTGATAACTGAAAACGGTGCGGTGCAGGGAGTCCAATCGAACGGCACTATTTTCAAAGCTTTAAAAGTAATACTGGCCACAGGCGGAAAATCGTATCCGGCAACAGGTTCCACAGGCGACGGGTACGAACTGGCCAAAAGCGTGGGACACACTGTTGAAAAACCTATTCCTGCACTGGTGCCAATGGAAACCAAAGGCAACCTGGCGCAAAAATTACAGGGATTAAACTTGAAAAATGTGAAAGCAGTGGTTTGGGTAAATGGCAAAAAAGCGGGCGAAGCTTTTGGCGAAATGCTGTTCACGCACTTTGGTTTGTCGGGTCCGATTATTCTCACACTAAGCCGGATTGCCGTGACCGCTTTGCAAAACAAAGATAAAGTTGAAATTACTATCGATTTAAAACCGGCCCTCGACGAGCAAAAACTGGACAACCGGCTGTTGCGCGATTTGAACGAACACGGGAAAAAACAGCTTTCAAATATTTTCCGCAACTGGCTGCCCGCATCCATGATTCCGGTTTTTATTGAAGAACTGAAACTCGACCCCGAAAAAGAGTGCCATCAAGTATCATCAAACGAAAGGAAACAAATCAGGTACCTGATGAAAAATCTTCGGTTTGAGGTGGCAAAACATCGTTCGTTTAAAGAGGCCATTATAACGGCGGGCGGAATTCCCACTAAAGAAATTGTACCCAAAACCATGGAATCGCGACTGGTAAAAGGACTTTATTTTGCCGGAGAAATCATCGACCTCGATGCCGAAACCGGCGGCTACAATCTGCAAATCGCCTGGTCAACCGGCTGGCTGGCAGGGAATTCTGCTTCCGGGAAATGAGTAAATGCAAATTCTGGCAGAAAGTAAGTAAACATATTACAGGTTCATTAAGGATGTTTTATTGTGATATAGTAAAAGCAATTTAAAAATCAAATGGCCCAATTGTCCTATTCTAACTTCAAAGGTTGAGCCTACTCCGAAAAGTCGGCTGATTAATTTCTAAAAATAATTTGTTGACAAGTTTGTTCATAAATAACAGAATATTTGTTTGTTTCAGAGCGGTTTAGGTCTCTGTTTTTATTATCTTCATGGGGAAATCAACATTTAATAGCATGTTTCGGAAGTCAGCATTACATACCCAGGGGAATCTTTTTAGCAGTGTCCCATCTATTTTGGGAGGAAAATCACTTAATCAGTACAATGATAATAGTGGTTGGCATAACCAATTCCGTAAACAAATCGTTTCGCGGATTGATGAATCTATCTTCAGCGTATTGTTCAGCCAGAAGATGGGGGCTCCCAATTCACCGGTATCGCAACTGGTGGGAATGATGATTTTGAAAGAAGCTTTTGGGTGGAGCGATTCCCAGTTGTTTGAGCACTGCCGGTTTAATCTGTTGGTTCGTAGCTCATTAGGCCTATTCAACCTGGATGACGAAGTTCCTGCCGATTCAACTTATTACTTGTTTCGTAAGCGAGTTCACCAGTATATGCGTGAAAAAAATGAAGATTTGCTGCAAAAAGTCTTTGAAAAAGTTACCCGTGGACAAGTAAAAGATTTTGAAGTCAGTGGGAAAAGCATCCGCATGGACAGCAAACTTTTCAGCAGTAACATTGCCTGGTACTCACGTTACGAAATTATCCACCAAACATTTGTCCTGTTTTGCAAGACGCTGAATGAAAGCGACTTTTTATTATTTTCAGAAGCAGAAAAACAACAACTTAAACCTTTGCTTGAGGAAGAACCACAAAAAACTATTTACCACAGTACCAGAGAAGATATACAAACCAGGATGCAGACAACCGGCATTCTGATTTACAAGACCCTTTTGCTTTTCTCCGGTAATAATAGCGAAGCTTATCAATTGCTCCGGCGGGTTTTCCGCGAACAATACAAAGTAGAGGAAGAGGACAAAAAAATTGAACTTCGGCCAAAAGAGGAAATTGAATCAGACAGTGTCCAGTCGCCCCATGACCCGGACAGCGCCTACCGCCACAAGTCTGACCAGAAAGTAAAAGGCTACAGCATGAATGTAACCGAAACCATATCGGACGGACCGTTAGACCTGATTACCAACGTAAACGTTGATAAGGCCAATGTTGCCGATACGATTTTCGTGCAGCCGGCAATCAGTTCAACACAAGCAATAACAGATACACCGGTGGAAAAGGTTTATGCTGATGGCGCTTACCAAAGCCCCGTTAACGATGAGTTTTGCAAAAACATCGATATGGTTTTTACCGGGATACAGGGAGCCGCTTCCCGTTACGACCTGGAAATGACACCCGAAGGATTAATGGTTACCGATACAAAAACCGGAGAACGCTTAAAGTCCACCCTTGCCAAAAAGCTGAAAAACAGCACTGAAGACAGGTGGTATATCAGAAACGGGAAAGACAAAGTTTATTTTAACCAGAAGGCCATCCGTACTTCCCTTTTGAGACGGGTTATGAAACAGCGCCCTATAGAAGAATCGCAAAAACGTAACAATGTAGAGGCAACTATTTTCCATGTCGCTTACCCGCTACGGAGCGGAAAATCAAAATACCGAAGTCTGATTAAAAATCAGACATGGGCAATTTGCCGGTGTTTCTGGGTAAACCTTGTCCGGATTATCCATTTTATAGAACAAACATGTCAAAGAACGTTTCAAAAATCGAAAAATACTGCTTTTACTGTCAAATTATGGCTCGAAACCACACTCTACGGTTCTATCCATAAAAATCTGGCATGGCAGTCATCGGTTTTTGCTTTCGTTATTCTTTACAATACATTTAATCAATTTTTTAAAACCTACTTGTTAGAGTAGGGTCAAATTTGTGATTTCTCAGTCTCTTCGTGCCTTTTTGGCCAAATTAAGGATTGCCACCAAGTCTCCAAGGCATCATGGTTCGCTAAGTTCTTGTTTTTTATTTTCAGTTTCCATCCGAAAGTAAACGATCAAAATACTCCACCGTTTTCAGCAGCCCTTCACGCAGCGGCACCACAGGTTCCCAACCATCCAGTTTTTCGCGGGCCAGCGTAATGTCGGGTTTTCGTTTCACGGGATCGTCGGCAGGTAAAGGCAGGTAAATAATTTTCGATTTGGAACCGGTTATATCCAGGATTTCACGTGCAAGTTCAAGCATGGTAAACTCTCCCGGGTTGCCGATGTTTATGGGACCTGTAACGGAATCATCTGTGGACATCATGCGAACCATTCCTTCCACCAAATCGCTAACATACTGAAAACTGCGGGTTTGTGTGCCTTCGCCAAAAATGGTAATGTCTTTGTTTTGCAGGGCCTGCACAATAAAATTGGAAACTACGCGGCCATCGTCGGGTTCCATTTTTGGGCCATAGGTATTGAAAATACGTACAATTTTAATGCGTACATTGTTTTGCTGGTGGTAATTCACAAAAAGCGATTCAGCACAACGTTTTCCCTCGTCGTAACAGGAGCGCACACCAATGGGATTAACATGTCCCCAATAATTTTCCGGCTGCGGGTGCACTTCGGGATCGCCATATACTTCGCTGGTTGAAGCCTGAAGGATTTTTGCACGGGTGCGTTTGGCCAACCCCAGCATATTAATGGCGCCCATTACCGAAGTTTTAATGGTTTTTATGGCATTGTACTGGTAGTGAACCGGAGATGCCGGGCAGGCTAAATTATAAATTTCGTCCACTTCAATGTAAAACGGCATGGTAACATCGTGCCGCACCACTTCAAACCACGGATTATCCATCAGGTGAACAATTTTTTGTTTTTTCCCTGTGAAATAATTATCGAGGCAAATCACTTCGTTTCCCTGATTTAAAAGATGTTCACAAAGATGGGAACCTACAAAGCCGGCGCCGCCGGTTACCAGTATTCGTTTCATCGTTTTAGTTTTTTATTGATATTAATTTTAACTTTTTCTGAATGGATGAATCAAATTCAAAAGTATCAAATTTTATATGTTCCCGAAGGGTTATCAACAAAAAACTGCATTGTTCAATTTAAAAGGTATTTATTACCTGCACTTCTAAAAATTTAGTTATTTTCAACAGTTCAAAGAGAGACGATTTTTTAGGGAGAAAATCAAAGTTTAATCATCGGGAAAAAATTTCAAAGGAATTAATATGGACAATCAGTTTTCAAATGGCAAATCCACTCAAACACAAAAAAAACTACAAACACTCAAAAATAAAAAAGAACTGGAGGCCGAAATCGGCCGCTTGAAAACAGAATTAAGTCAGGTTAAAGAAGAACTTAGGGAGGCAACCAGCAATGCTGAAAATGCGCTGCGAATTAAATCGGAATTTCTGGCCAATGTTTCGCACGAAATCCGAACACCGCTTAATGCCATTTTGGGTTTCAGCCAGTGGCTGCATGAAAACACCCCGGACAAGCAGCACCGCGAGTATTTAACAACCATTTTGCAAAGCGCACGTAACCTGCTGAATTTACTGAACGATATCCTCGATCTTTCAAAAATTGAGTCAGGAAAAATAAATATTGATATTCACCCGATGAACTACCAGGAGGTGATAAACGATATTAAACTGGTATTTCAGCAAAAAGTGGAAGAGAAAGGCCTTTCCATGAAAATAACAACTGATTCCACCGTTCCTGATTTTATTTTTATGGACGAACTGCGGTTTTACCAAATCATTTTCAACCTGGTAAGCAATGCCATAAAATTTACCCAAACCGGCCATATACATATTACTGCACAGGCAGCAAAAACTGAAAAAAATGACGAAGTAAACCTTATTATTACCGTAGAGGATACGGGAATTGGCATTAAAGAAAATCATCAAAAAAATATTTTCCAGAACTTTAAACAGCAAAACGGACAAACCAACAGGGAATATGAAGGAACCGGCCTGGGACTGGCAATTGTTTACGGATTGCTGAAAAAGCTAAATGGCGCCATCACAATTAAAAGCAAGCCCGGCAAAGGTTCAGTTTTTACGGTTACTTTTTACCAGGTAAAAGTAGATTTTGACGAGATTACCCGTGTGGAAACATTTCGCGAAGGGGCAAATATGAAGCTGGCTCCGTGTAAAATCATGATTGTGGATGATATTAGTTATAACATTCTGGTTTTGAAACAACTGATTAATTCTGAAGAGACCGCATACATTGAAGCAAAAGATGGCACAGATGCCCTGGCCAAACTTAAAACAGAAAAGCCAGACCTGATTTTTATGGACATCCGGATGCCGGGAATAAACGGATTTGATGCTACGGAAATAATAAAACAGGATAAGGAACTGAAAGACATACCGGTTATTGCTTTTACCGGCTCTACGTTAAAAGACCATAACAGCCGTATTAACAACCTGTTCGATGGCTTTCTGCAAAAACCCGTATTCAAAAAAGACCTGGATGCCGTTCTGAAACGTTTCCTGAAATTTAGTTATGTAGCAGAACCCGAAATTAAATCTGAGGCAGAAATTAATCTGGAAATTTCAGATAATTGTTTAAAAGCTTTGCCAAAAATTCTGGAAAAATCACAAAATTATTTTCTGAATAAATGGGAAGAATTAAAAGACAGTCTGATCATTTTTGAAATTGAAAGTTTTAATGCCGAACTGAAAACAATGGCTGTTGAAAATTCATGTAATCCTATTCTTAATTATTGCACAGAGTTTGAAAATGGACTTGAAACCTTTGATATTGAATTAATTAAACGAAAGCTGGATGAATTCCCCAAATTAATTGAAAACATGAAAGACCGCTATCAAAAAATGATTCACTAATTTTGGGGTTTTAAATGAATAATGAATAAAAAAATTTCTGAATTTTTTGGCTACTTCAAACTGGAAAAACTAAGAAATGATAAGCGGATAGTTGTATTTTCGGTTTGCCTGCTCATTGCGGCCTCACTTTGGTTTTTAAATGTAATGGGAAAGGATTATACTACTGTCCTGTCCTACTCTGTGAAGTACGTTAATCCTCCCAAAAATCTATTTCTGGCCAACACCCCTCCCTCAAAACTTGAATTAAATGTTCAGGCTCACGGGTTTACTTTGCTCAGGCATAAACTGGCTTTTTCTTTTTCACCTATTGTATTGGATTTGTCTGCAATCAGCCAGTCATTAGAGAGCGATAACAATGAATACCGGGTGCCATCCGAAAATTTAATCCGCAGAATTGAAACGCAGGTGAGCAAGGAAATTACAATAAACGGTGTATCTCCTCAAACTTTTTCACTGGTTTTCGACAGCCTGAACACGAAAAAAGTTCCTGTTTCACCATTGGTTGAACTCAACTTTAAACCTCAGTTTAATTTAAAAGGAATTGTGGAATCGAAACCTGACAGTGTGAAAATTACAGGGCCGGCAGCAGTGCTCGATACTTTAACCATTTTACATACAGAAAAAGTGACTTTTGAAGGATTGGACAAATCCATAGAACAATTTGTAAATGTGGCACATCCGGGTAACACTGAAATTTCTCCTGAAAAAGTAGAGGTTATTGTTCCAGTTGAAAAGTTTACCGAAAAGAAAATCTCTCTGCCGATTCAGGTCATAAATTTGCCCGAAGATGTTAATTTAAAGCTCTTTCCGCCAAATATTGCGGTTACTGTAATGGTAGGGTTAAGCGAATATGAAAAGGTTTCAACACGTGATTTTACAGCCACTGTTGACTTTACCCAGGCCCTTTCGGGTGAGAATTACCTTGAAGTTTCAGTTGAAACAAACAAGGACTATATTCAATTGATGAAAATTGTACCCAATTCCATAGAGTATTTAATTGAATCTGAATGAAGTAAAAGTTCCCAAAATGACTTTAATCGTTGGAATAACAGGAGGTATTGGCAGCGGAAAATCAATGGTTTGCAGAGTTTTTCAAATGCTTGGCGTTCCGGTTTTCGAAGCCGATACAGTGGCCAAAAATTTATATGAATCGAATTCAGAAATTAAGGCCGGATTAATTCGCCTGTTTGGATCGAACATCTACTTACCGGAAGGGCAACTTAACCGAAAAAAACTTGCCTCCATAATTTTCACCAACGATATTCATTTGCAAAAAGTGAACGAACTGGTGCATCCGGTTGTTCGTATTGCATTTGAAAATTGGCTGAAAATGCACGAAAATGCACCTTATGTTATTCACGAGGCTGCCATTTTGTTTGAAAGCGGTTTTTATAAAATGATGAATTTTACAATTTTGGTTTCTGCACCTGAAAATGAACGCATTGCGCGGGTTGTTGCCCGCGATGGTGTTTCGGAACAAATGGTACGTGAGCGCATGCAAAAACAGTGGAGCGAAGAAAAAAAACAACAACTGGCCAGTAAAATTCTTATAAACGACAATAAAAATTTGATTATTCCTGAAATTATTCAGATAGATAAAAACTTAAAAGAACATGGGAAAATTTGGTAAGTGGATTGGCGGAGGATTAGGTTGGGCAGTGGGCGGCCCGATTGGTGCAATATTCGGTTTTATGGTAGGCTCATTAATTGATGGGAGCAGCGCAGAAATGCTAACTGGTCGAACCACCGGGTATTCGGGCAGAACAACAACTGGCGGTTATGTGATGAGCCTTTTGGTTTTGGTGTCTGCCGTAATGAAAGCTGACGGAAAAGTTCTAAAATCGGAACTGGATTATGTAAAACGTTTTATGGTTCAAAGTTTTGGTGAAGCCTCGGCCACTGAAGCTGTAAAATTGCTGCGCGACCTGCTGAAACAAACCATTCCGGTTAACGAAGTTTGCCGCCAAATCAGGCAAAACATGAACTACTCTGCCAGGTTGCAGTTGCTTCACTTTCTGTTTGGAATTGCCAATGCAGACGCACATGTGGAAGAAAACGAACGCCGCCTGATTGAAAACATTGCAAAAGAGATGGGAATTGGCAACAGCGATTTTGAATCCATCCAGGCCATGTTTGTGCGCAATGTTAATGCCGATTACAAAATCCTTGAAATTGAGCCAACTGCTTCCGACGAAGACCTGAAAAAAGCATACCGTCGCATGGCCATGAAATACCATCCCGACAAGGTAAGTCATTTGGGTGATGATTTCCAAAAGGCAGCAAAAGACAAATTCCAGATGGTAAACCAGGCTTACGAAAACATTAAAAAGGAACGGAAAATCGCATGATTGTTATTTCAACAAATATTGGCGAGCCCAAAACCATTGTTTGGAACGGCAAAAAAGAACAAACGGGAATTTACAAATATCCGGTTGAGCATCCCATTTTTCTGGGAAAAGAAGACGTGGAAAACGACCATGTAATGGACCGCAAGTACCACGGAGGAGTGGACAAAGCATGTTATTTGTATTCGGCCGAACATTATAGTTATTGGAAAAAATTCTATCCTGAATTGGAAATACCCTGGGGAATGTTTGGCGAGAACCTCACTGTGGAAGGTCTTTACGAAAATGAAATCAACGTTGGCGACACTTTTGAAATTGGTGAAGCTGTTGTGCAAGCCACTCAACCCCGCCAACCTTGTTACAAACTGGGCATCCGTTTTCAAAATCCCAAAGTGGTAAAACAATTTGTAGATTCCGGATTTCCCGGTGTGTATGTCAGGGTGCTGAAAAACGGAAAGGTTAAAACCGGCGATAAAATGATTTTGAAGGAAAAATCCGATTCCGTTTCCATCCAAAAAGTTTTTGAGTTGCTTTACACCGACAATTTTCAGGAAGAGCCACTCAAACAGGCGCTTAACAATAAATTTTTAGCTGAAAGCTGCCGCAGGGATTTGCTGAAAAAATGGAAAGAGCATCTTGAAAATCTGAAGTAATGATTCTAATTTCAGCAAGAAAAATTACCTACTCCCCTTCCGCAAAGTGCTGCAAATACGAAAAACGTTCAGTTAGTTTGCCGTCTTTTGTAACCGATGCCCGTTCGATAATTTCATCGGCATCTTCACCAAAAAGTGATGGAAAAACTTTGTCAATCAGGTTGCGACCAAAATCACGCGAGGCATCTTTGGGCAGTTCGTTGGGCAAATTATCCACCGCCTGAACAGTTACATTTTTTTCGGAAGAAAATGGAGCTTCCAGTTCGCCGGTTTCGGGATTGTAGTCGTAAAACGGTTCGGCAATGGTCGATGCCCTTTTGGTGGAAGGAATGGAACCTTCAATATCACAAGTAATGTCAGAGATTACGCTGATCCGGAAGCCCGGCTGTTTCATATCCTCGGCTGTAAACAGCATCGGGGCTTTGGGATCCCAGTAAGCGGCGGCCATCAAAACATCGGTTGAATGTGCATACGGCAAAAAGGCATTTTCATACATTTCCGGTTTTTTGAAAAAATGCTGTAATCCGAACGCACTTCCGTCTTTCCGCCTCGCATAATGTTGGGGCAATAGTTGAGCATAAACTGGTTTTTCAGGCTGTTCCGTTTCCAGGAACTGTTCCGGAGACAATCGTTGAATTTTCATAAATTCAAGTACTTCCAGCACGCCGCTGGCCACGCGACCATCACCTGTAAAAGCAATTTTTACCGGAGGCAGATTCACCAGGTTCAACTGGTATAACATTTCTTCCAGACCGGCGCACTGATGAGCCGGTTTCAAATCGAAAATGCGGTTTCGAAGGCCAAAAGCCCGTAAACCATTGTATGCGCCCACCAAACCGGCAAACCGGCCAAAACCGATGATGCGGAAACCATTTTTGTCAGTCAGCACTTCGTAATCCACCAACTGTATTTTTTTCTGAAGAAAGGTTTGAAGCAGCTTCCTGTTGTATTCCTGCTTTTTTATGGTATGCGAAAAGAAAAAGTATATTTTCCCCTGAAGTAAATCAATTATTGGAACTTCCTTCACCCCCATCAGCACATCGCAATCCGACACATCTTCCTGCACCGGAATTCCTTTTTCCCGGTATTCCTCATCACTAAAGCACCTGACATGGCTGGTTTGTATAATCACCTGAACACCGGGAAAATTTTGCTGAACTTCAATGCATTGTTCCGGTGTAAGTGGTACCCGGTTGTCGGGAGGTATTTTTCCTTCACGTAAAATTCCAAGTTTTGTCAACATTCTTATTTATATTTCTTTATTTTCCGGTAAAACTCTTATTTTGAAATAAATTACACATCTAATTTATAATCCTAAAATTAAACGAACGAATTATGATTAACGGCTAAAGCCAATTTTTCTTTCTTTACATTTAACCCCCGGCTTAAGGCGGGGGCAAAAAAAACTGCTATATTCAAAGGCTTCAGCCATTAATTTTGTTTCTTTTCCAAACATCGGTGTTTATATTTTTAGAATAGCATTAGACTTTACCCGCCCCTAAATTAAATTCATTCTTTGTAAAATTATCCCAATATTTGTGAAGATAAAAGTAAAAATTATGGCAGCCAAAAAATTTATCTGGTTATCCGCGATATTGTATTTTATATTAACCATTTCCTGTGTTCAGCGCAAAAACGAACAGGTGGCAACCGACGGTTTTTCGGGCTCGGAAAGCTGCATCCAATGCCACGAAAGATTTTACGAATTATGGGCGCCCTCGTGGCACGGAAAAGCCATGCAGCCGGTAAATGCAGGTTTTGTAAAAGAATATGAATTGCCCGAAAGTGGACCAATGGAAATCGAAGGAAGATTTTATGCAATGGTTTACGAAGATTCTTCCATGGTGATGCTGGAAAAAAATGGAGAAGAATTGCTGAAAAAATACCCGGTTCAATGGTCGCTTGGCGGACGGAATGTTTTTACGTTTCTGGCTCCGCTGGAAAAGGGTAAACTGCAAACCATCCCGTTGGCATACGACATGAACCGCCAAACCTGGTTCAACTACCCCGAATCAGCAGTGCGGCATTTTGGCGATGCCGGCGATGAAGATGAAGCGCTGCCCTGGCGCGACCGGATGTATGCCTTTAACACGGCTTGTTACAATTGCCATGTCAGCCAGGTATCTTCCAATTACGATTTGGAAACCGACACGTACCATACAACCTGGAAAGAGGCCGGCATTAACTGCGAAACGTGCCACGGGCCGAGTGCCGAGCATGTGCGGGTTTTTCAGGAGGCTGAAGAAAAAGGAGAAGAACCCGAGGATTGGAAAATTCTTGTAACCAGCACGTTCACCCCTGAAGAACACAACTCGTCGTGCGCGGTGTGTCATGCAAAAGGCAGCGCGATTACAAAAAATTATGTGCCACCGGAACCTTATTTCGACCATTTCACTTTGGCCACACTCGAAGATCCTGATTTTTATCCCGATGGCCGCGATTTGGGTGAAAACTACACGATGACCGGCTGGAAAATGAATCCGTGTATTCAGAAAAGTGATTTGCATTGTGTAACCTGCCACACTTCCAGCGGACGGAACCGGTTTGCAGATAACCCCAATGCTGCATGTACTTCGTGCCACGAAGATAAACAAGGTACCGGACTGGTGGCGCACACCATGCACCAACCCGACAGTCCCGGCTCAACATGTGTGAACTGCCATGCACCCAGCCGCGAGTTTGTGGGTCATTTTATCCGCAGCGACCATTCGTTCCGGCCACCCATGCCTGAGGCAACTATAAAATTTGGCTCGCCCAACGCCTGCAACCAGTGCCACGATGATAAAACTCCGCAATGGGCCAACGAAATTGTGAAAATGCGGACCAACGGAAATTACCAGGAAGAAACGATTTACTGGGCTCAACTCATTAAAGAAACACGGGAAGAAAACTGGAACCGCCTCGATGAAATGCTGAAAATTATTCAGGAAAACAAATACAATGAAGTGGTGGTCACGTCGTTTATCCGGTTGCTTGCCAACTGCCCTGATGATAAAAAGTGGGAAACCCTGCTCGATGCTGCAAAAAACAATCCCTCGGCTTTAGCCCGTGCCGCCGCCGCTACTTCCCTGAACGGCAATCTTTCAGAACAAGCAAAAAATGCATTAGTAGTCGCTTCCGGAGATGAAATCCGGTTGGTTCGGATTTCAGCAGCCGCATCGCTTGCAGGTTTTGGCGACGACCGGTTTTCAACAACAGAAAAACAGGTGGTTTCCAATGCTACCGACGAATACATAAAATCAATGGTAGCCCGTCCCGACGACTGGAGTTCGCACTACAACCTGGGCATTTACCACCAGAATCAGGGAAACGCCAACAAAGCGCTGGACGCTTATGAAACAGCCTCCCGGTTGTACCCGGAGTCGCTGATGCCTTTTATCAACAGCAGTGTGCTGTATTCATACATCGGCAATCCGGCCAAAGCCGAAGAAAACCTGAAAAAAGCGCTGGAAATCGATCCGGATAATGAAGCGGCCAGTTTAAATCTCGGACTTCTTTTAGCGGAACAGGGAAAACTGCAGGAAGCCGAAAAAGCATTGCAAATCTCATTGAATGCCAATCCGCAACAGGCCGTGGCAGCCTATAACCTCAGTGTGATTGTTGTACAACGCAGTATAAATGAAGCGGTACACTATGCCAAAATTGCTGCCGAATCTAGACCTGAAGAACCAAAATACGCTTATACGCTGGCTTATTACCAATTGGAAAACAATCAAAAAACAGAAGCGGAAAATACCCTGAAAAAACTGATTGCCGACCATCCGCTTTATCTGAATGCCGTGAGTTTTCTGGCGGACATTTATATGCGGGATGGCAGAACAAATGATGTGCAGGCACTTTACGAACAAACCTTAAAAACAGAAGGGATTTCAGCACAAGATAAAAACGCCATACAACAGGCGCTGAATGCAATTAAAAATGCGTCGTAAACATTCATTCGAAATAACCGTTTATTTCAAAAAAAAAAATTGAAATCGCATGTTAACAATCATATCACCGGCCAAGTCGCTGGATTTTAAAACAAAACCCACAACACAGAAATTTACCATTCCTGAATTTTTAAACGAATCGGAAAAACTGGTTGGCAAACTGCAGAAAATGAGTGCTAAAAAGCTGTCGGGGCTGATGAATATTTCGGGAGAATTGGGAAACCTGAATTTCGAACGTTACCAAACCTGGCATCTTCCGTTTACTCCTGAAAACGCAAAACAAGCTGTGCTGGCCTTTAACGGCGATGTTTATACCGGTCTGGACGCTCCTACCCTTTCCGAAGAAAAACTGAATCTGGCACAACAAAAACTGCGGATTTTATCGGGATTGTACGGTGTGTTAAAACCGCTCGACCTGATGCAGCCTTACCGTCTGGAAATGGGAACAAAGTTTGGCGTGGACCGGGCAAAAAATTTGTACAGTTTCTGGGGCGATAAAATCACCAAAAACGTTCAGGAAGCCATTGACGAATCGGGCACCAAAATCCTGGTGAACCTGGCGTCCAACGAATACTACAAAAGCATCGATACCAAAAAACTGGATGCCGAAATTGTAACCCCGGCTTTTAAAGACATGAAAAACGGGGAATACAAAATGATTTCGTTTTTTGCCAAAAAAGCCCGCGGACTGATGACCCGTTTTATTTTGGAAAACAACATTGAAAATGCAAGCGATTTGCAGGCATTCGATGCGGAAGGGTATGTTTTTAATCCGAGGTTGTCGAAACAAGGACAGCCTGTTTTTATAAGAGGTTGACATCTGTTTGAAAAGCAACGGGTGGCGCGAATTCCGATCCGCGCATTTCGGGTGGGGCGATCTCTGAATCGCTCATTTTATTAATCAGCGAATCGGAATCCGCTGAACCCTGTTCACCCGCTGTACCAGTTTCCCGGCCAGTCCTCCCTGTTTTTCACCAAGCCTGCAGCAACCGGATTATTTAAGGTATATTCAATGGCGTAATGCAAATGTTTCTCATCACGAATGGTGGTATCGAAACTCTCGGTTTGCCAAACCGCTCCTTTTCTGTTTTCCACTTTGTTAATCTGATTCGCAGAAAACCGCTTTACTGAATTCATAATGTCCTGCACATAAACCGGTTTCCCTTTTTCATCTTTTTCAAATAAACGAAACACCCAGTGCACATGATTTGGCATAATGGAAAATGCATAGGCTTCCAGTTTTTTCCCATTCCAGAATAGCAGGGTTTCTTTAACTGGTTGCAAATTCTCAGCTTTCGAAAGGTTAATTTTTGGATTTTTATCGCTGGCTAATAATTCATCATAAGCTTTTATGTATTTTTTCCGAAGTGAATAATATTGCTTTCTGAGCTTTTCCAGTTCGGGTGGAGTGGGTTCGTTTGGCGCGGTTTCCAAACCGCTCATTTCTTTAATCAGCGGTTTGGAAACCGCTGCACCCGTAACACTCGCTGCACCATAGCTTTTAATCTGCAACCGTAACTTCACCAATTCGTCGCTGTATCGTTTTAATGCTTTTTTAGGCACTGCATCTTTTAAGTTCCAGGTAACAAAATATGCCTGTCCGGGTTGCTGAAAATGGGGTAATAAATGCCGGTAAAATTCCTTTTTCATGGGTGGTTTTTGAATGGCAATTTAATAATTCCGGGAGAAATATGAAACGGGTATGGCAATTTTTTCGGGTGGAGCGATCTCCGAATCGCTCATTTTTTTTAATCAGCGGTTCGGAGACCGTTGCACCCGGTTCACCCTTATTCAAAGTCGGCCAGCAACTTATCTGCCATGGCATCGGCCAGTTTCAGCAACTGTTCCTTGTTGTCTTTTTTCAGGGCACCGAGTTCTTCCACCGGGTCGTAAACCAGTTCCCACTTGATTTTTTCGGCAAACAATTTCAAATTTTTTACGCCGCCGCCATTCCATGAATAGTTGCCAAAAATTCCGAGGCAATGGTTTTTGGGCGCCATATGTTCAATGGTAGAAAGCAAAATTTCCACATTGGGAAACAGCGCATTATTGTACGCCGGACTTCCCACAATAAATCCCTTGTATTTGAAAATGTCGTTAATGATGTAAGACGCATGGGTTTTGGACGCATCGTAAACCCGGATGTTTTTAATTCCGCGCTCAGCCAACCGGCGGGCAATCACCTCAGCCATTTTCTGCGTGTATCCGTACATGGAGCCGTAAACAATAACCACACCCTGGTCAAGATCGTAAGAGCTCCATTTGTTGTAACGGGTGAGCACCCAGTCGAGGTCGGTGCGCCAAATCGGTCCGTGGGTGGCGGCAATCATTTGAATATCGAGCGGCTTCAGTTTTTTGATGGCCCGTTGGGTGTGTGGACAATATTTTCCCACAATGTTGGTGAAGTATCGCATTACTTCCACCTCGTAAAAATCGAGATTGATTTCGTCGTCGAAAATACCGCCGTCGAGCGTACCGTAACTGCCAAATGCATCGCCCGAGAACAAAATTTTGTTGGTTTCTTCGTAGGTCACCATGGTTTCGGGCCAGTGCACCATTGGAATGGTCTGGAACTGCAACCGGTGTTTTCCGAGTTCCAGCAACGATCCGTCGTGTACAAGGTGAACATTTTCAGACTCCATGTAAAAACTTTCCACAAATGAAAATGTCTTTTTATTTCCCACCAGCGTAATTTCCGGATATTTCTGAACAATGGCTTTTAACGCTCCCGAGTGGTCGGGTTCCATGTGGTTGATCACCAGGTAATCGATTTTCCGATTGCCAATAATCTCTTCTATACTTTCGAGGTATTCATCAATAAACGAGCGTTCCACCGTATCAATCAACGCAATTTTCTCATCAACAATAATGTACGAATTGTATGAAATGCCGTGCGGAATGGGCCAGATGTTTTCAAACAAATGGGTGCGCCGGTCGTTGTGTCCCAAAAAATAAATATCTTCTGAAAGATTTACATATTGCATGGTTTCATCTTTTTAATTTCAGGTTGCGAATTTAATGATTTTGCAGGGATTGTCAGAGCAAAAATCCGGTTGAAAACGTCATGCAGTAAAAATGTTTTATCTTTGATTTAAATTTAGCTTGATTAAATGACGAAAAGAGATATCATATTAACTACGGTTAAAAAAAGAATCAAAAGTGTGGATCCGAAGGCCAAAATCATTTTATTTGGTTCCAGGGCAAGAAATGATGCTAAAAAAGATTCTGACTGGGATTTTCTGATTCTTACCGAAGCGACTCCTGACAGAAATTTCAGAAACAAAATTTATGATGAACTTTTCGAACTGGAGCTTGAAACCGATGAAGTTGTAACAGGAATTGTTCAAAATATTGAAAGCTGGGATGAATATTCCAATACTCCTATTTACCAAAATATCCTCCGGGACGGTGTTGAAGTTGAATCATTAATTCATAATGCCCAATGACCATCGACAAGAAAAGTAAACTCATGTTGTTCCCGCGGATCGGAAAACTTATCATCATTTTTTTCGCCATCGCGTTTATTATCGCCGGTTTGCGCGGATACCAGCTTTATATGTACGTTTTCAATGAAAATGTTAAAACCGAAAAAGCCTTTATTATTCCCGAAGGCGCCACCTTTAACCAGGTTCTCGACACGCTGCAAACCAACGATATTCTGATTAATTACAAAGCATTCAGGTGGGTATCGAAAAAGAAAAACTACCCTGATTTGATAAAACCCGGACATTATCTTTTTCAAAAGGGAATGAATACCAACCAGATTGTGAACAAGTTGCGGGCAGGAGAACAGGAGCCGGTGGATGTTACATTCAACAATACACGTTTTAAGGAAGATTTGGCCGGAAAAGTGAGTCGTTACCTTCAGGCTGATTCACTTTCCATTTTGCGACTGTTCAACGATAAAAAAAAAATCGAAGAATTCGGGTTTACGCCTGAAACTTTTAAGGCGATGTTCATTCCAAACACTTACGAATTTTACTGGACCACCTCTGCAGAAGAGTTTGCCGTTCGTATGAAACGGGAATACGAAAGGTTCTGGAACGAAAAACGCCGGCAGACAGCAGTAGCCATTGGACTGACGCCTGTTGAAGTCACAACACTCGCCTCCATTGTTCAGGAAGAAACGGTTAAGGCTGATGAATTGAAACGTGTGGCCGGGTTGTATGTAAACCGCCTGAAACGTGGAATGTTGCTGCAGGCCGACCCAACCGTAAGATTCGCTGTTGGCGATTTTTCCCTGAGAAGAATTCTGAACATTCACCTGGAAATCGATTCGCCTTACAACACATACCGAAATGTAGGATTGCCGCCCGGTCCCATCAACTTTCCTGAAGTTTCGGCCATTGACGCAGTTCTGGATTATGAAAAACACGATTATTTGTACATGGTTGCCCGTGAAGATTTTTCTGGCTATCACAATTTTTCCAGAAATCTGGCCGAACATAACCGGCATGCTGCAAGATACCGTGCGGCGCTGAACGAACGGAAAATCTGGAAATAGTTAAACGCAGTTCACTTCCCGTTCGAGCTGAATTCCGAATTTTTCAAAAACAGTCTGGCTGATTTTTTCCGAAAAATCATAAATTTCTTTTCCTGTGGCGTTACCGTAATTCACCAGCACGAGCGCCTGTTTTTCGTGCACTCCAACCTGCCCTTCGCGCATACCTTTCCATCCTGTTTTTTCGATGAGCCAGCCTGCTGCCAATTTAACCTCACTTTCGTTCACCTGATAAACCGGCGCATCCGGATAGTGCTTTCTTATTTTTTCAGCAACTTCCGTTTTAACAACCGGATTTTTAAAAAAGCTACCTGCATTGCCCAGTTCGTTCACATCGGGTAATTTGGAAGAGCGAATATCAATTACTGCTTTGCGAATATTTTGAAGGTTTATTTCACCCAGTTCCTTCACTTTTTCTTCCACCTGACCATATTTCAAATTGAATTCCGGAAATTTTTCCAGTCTGAATACCACTGAAGTAATGATGAACCGGTTCTTTAAATCGCGTTTAAATAAGCTGTCACGGTAGGCAAATTCGCAGGCATCTGCCCGAAATTCCAACGGTAGTTTTTGCTGAAGATCGTATCCTTTTACCAGTTCAATAACATTGCTCACCTCCTGTCCGTATGCCCCGATATTCTGCACCGGCGCGGCTCCAACCAAACCCGGTATAAGCGAGAGGTTTTCCACTCCTCCCATTTCGTAATCCACACAATATTTTACAAAATCGTCCCAAACTTCACCTGCGCCCACTTCAAACCAGATGTTTTGCCGATCTTCTTTTACTTTAAAAATTCCCGGAATATTGGGATGAATAACCAACCCCTCAAAATCTCTCTTGAACAGCACATTACTTCCTCCGCCCAGAATAAAATGCGGTAGTTCTTTCCATGTTTCATCCGACTGAATAAAAGTTTCCAAATCCTCCGGTTCGGTAAATTCAAAAAAATAACGGCACCTGGCTTCCACCCCAAATGTATTATGTGACTTTAAACTGTAGTTTTCGAAGAATCTGATCATGTAAAAAATTTTGCGCAAAGATAGATGAATAAGACAAAAAGTGCTGGAATACACATAAAGAAATGGTTATCCTTTTGCTGTTCAAATAGTTGTTTACAAAAAAATCATACTTATAAATGAGATGATATGAAAAAAGGCTGCCGTTTCCGGCAACCTTTAGTTATTGAATACACGAGGTATTCATTCTTAACATGTCGATAAAATGTTATTCAAAATCAACTTTTCTCACTCTTCATTCAAGTTTCAATCTCGAAACATTTCAACTTTTAAACAACACATTTATCGTACAATCAGTTTTTGAGTTATTCTTCCGGCTTCACTTTCAACCGAAATAAAATAGACTCCGGCATTTACACCATTTAAGTCAATTCTTTGATTGGTATTTACCACTTTTTCAACTCGCATCATTTTACCTGAAATGTCGATGATTCGAAGTGTACTGCCAATCTCATCAGTGCGAACGGTAATGTATCCGGTAGCCGGATTCGGATAAAAATCAAAACTGATTTCTTCCAGGCTTGTAACGCTCGTAGGTGTTAAATCCATCAAAATTACAGTGTCGATTACATGAACCACACCATTCTGGGCTTCAATGTCAACTGCAACAATGTTGCTCACGCGACCGTTCGGGTCAATTACTTTCGCGCCGTCTTCCAGGCTGAATGTCAGTTCCTGACCCAGCAGGGTTTCGGCTGTCAGTCCTTCGCTTAAATCTGTGGACATTACTTTACCGGCCAGCACGTGCATCTGCAATACAGCTTCCAACGTTTCGGTGTCAATGTCGTCCAGCGAAGTTGCGCCCAGTTCATCAAGCAGTGCAGCAAATGCAGCGTTGGTCGGGGCAAACACTGTAAACGGACCTTCGCCGGTTAATGCGCCTACAAAATCAATAGTCAAATCTTCGCGGGTTAAAGCAGCTACCAGAATGCTGAAATCATCATTACTGGTGGCAATGTCAACAACAGTGGCAGGACGCAAATCAGAAAGGATTACCGTGTCGATAACGTGTACCACACCATTCTGGGCTTCCATGTCAACTGCAATAATGTTGCTCACACGTCCGTTCGGGTCAATGACTTTGGCGCCGTCTTCCAGGCTGAATGTCAGTTCCTGACCCAGCAGAGTTTCGGCTGTCAGTCCTTCGCTTAAATCGGTGGACATTACTTTG